>CAYFOC010000042.1:0-11208 GCA_964344615.1 uncultured Methylococcus sp. | reverse complement strand
GATTCGACCAACAGTGCCTTGATGCGTATGGCATCGGATGGCGCCATCAACGGTACGACTGTCTTGGCCGAATATCAGACTCAGGGCCGGGGGCGAATTGGGCGAAGCTGGCTTGCGCCATTTGCCGGCGGTATCTGTCTCTCCCTGTTGTGGCGATTTCAGGATCCACGGCAGGTTGCCGGGTTGAGCCTTGCTGTGGGAGTGGCCCTCGTTCGTGCCCTGAAAGAGGTGGGTGCTGAATCGCTTACCCTCAAATGGCCCAATGATCTGCTTTGGGAGGGGAGAAAGTTAGGTGGGATCCTGATCGAGATAGCGGGTGAAGTCCATGGTTCCTGTGCTGTCGTCATAGGGGTAGGCACCAATCTGGATTTGCCTGATGAAGTCGAATCTCGAATCGATCAAGCCGCTACAGATCTCAGGCGTGTATTGGGAGGCCAGCTTCCTGACAGAAATTACGTCATCGCTAGATATTTGAGCCATCTCATCGATATCCTCAAGGATTTTTCTGAAAAAGGGATTGGGGCCTACCTGACTGAATGGCGCTCCTTTCATGGCGATGCGGGGAAGGCGGCCACCATTCATATCGGCGAAAACGAAGTTCCCGGAAAAATCGTCGATGTCAGTCCTGAGGGATTCTTGCTTTTCGAAGACAGCGGCGGAACGGTTCGTACCTTTGCGTCAGGGGAAGTGCGCTTGAGGGTTGGGCGAGATGGCTGAAGGTTGGCTGTTGCTGGATGCAGGCAATACTCGGATCAAATGGGCTGAGCTGGGTGATAAAGGTTTAGAGCCGGCTAGCAGTCTGCCAACCTCATCGATTCTGAATCAGATCTCGGTATTGGATGCAGCCTGGGAGCATTTGAAACAGCCCCGTGGCGTAGCGGTTTCAAATGTTGCCGGCCCGGAGATTAGGGAGGCGCTTGCTGTTTATGTTCAGAATCGATGGGGGATTCCTGTTCAGATTGCCGTTTCACGTTCGGTGGGTAGTGGCGTTCGTTCCGCCTATCGGGTTCCTGAAAGCCTTGGCATAGATCGTTGGCTGGCGTTGATTGCTACCAGGGCACGGTATGAATTGCCGGCGGTGGTCGTGGATGCGGGCAGTGCGGTGACCATTGATCTCCTGAATGGAGAAGGAAGTCATGAAGGAGGCTATATCCTTCCCGGAAGGAAGGCTATGCTTTCAGCGCTTGTTCGGGGTACGGCCCAGCTCGCTCTTCCTATGACGGAGAGAGGGGCAGCGGTCCATCCGGCGAGAGATACGGATACGGCTTTATTATCCGGTGCGATGCTAGCTTTGGTTGGGGCGATTGAACATGCTTTTCGGGAACATGCGCGGGTCAAAGAGAGTCAATCCCCAGTGCTGGTTCTGACGGGTGGTGATGCCGATTTGTTGGCCTCATCTCTTGCTACGCCTGCCCAGAAACATCCCGACCTTGTACTTGAGGGGTTATGGATAAATCTCTGGGATGAGGGTTTTTTAGAACCCCACTGTTCGCCCTTTTTGTCAAAGGGTTAGAATGCCACTCCTCTCCGGGACCTATGGGTCACCATTCGAGTTACCCCTTGAAATACCTCTTCTACATACTGGTCCTCGTTAATCTTGTCTTCCTGGGTTGGAAGTACGGCTTGGATCATTGGGTCTCCGCACCTGATGCTGGGCATCGCATCCATATGCCGATAGATCCTCTGGATACATTGGGTACGGAAGATTCGGGATTTGATCTTCTTCCAACCGAACCTGATACGGCACCGGTGGGAGACAGTGTTGCGAGTCTTGAAGATGAGCTCGGTCATCCACGATCCGGTTGCATGATGCTTGGTCCGTTCTCCTCCAGGGAAGAGGCGGAATCACAAGTCGCAATTGTCGGGACCCTGTCGAAAGAGGTTAAAGTCAGCAATCGTTCAGGTGATGTGGCGGAAGGCTACTGGGTACTCTTCACTAAGGCCACAACGCGAGAAGGCGCACTCGCAAATCGTCAGTTGCTTTTGAATCGAGGCTTTTATGAAAGCTGGCTCTTTGATCGCGGTCCTTTGGCTGGATCAATTGCGCTTGGGCTCTACCCGACAGAAGAAGAGGCGAATGCGGCCTTGTCGGGCTTCAGAGATCGTGGCATCAATGCCAAGGTCAAGCCGCGACTAGTGCGCGGTCAGTCTTTCTGGATCAATGTCCCTTGGCAGGGAAGCGTCCTTGAATTTGATGAAGCGATTCAAACGCTTAAAGGCCATGACGGAACCTTGAATCTCCCGGCATCTTCCATTTGCCCCTAGCCGTCAGCGAGAACTGTTGGCTTTTGAATGGCGAGATGCAATCAAGAGATAGATCTGCGTTCCAAAAATCAGATTTGCCAGCAATAAGTGCAGGGGTTGAACTACCGCCGGGAAACCGAGGCGGTCCAGCGTAACACCACTCAAAATGGCAATAAAAATCAGGCTTGCGAGCGCGTAGCCAGGCATTCGCATGACATTGCCGGTCTGCGTTGCTTTTCTCAGTCGCCATACCAGCCAGAGATTCGTGAAGAGAATCACGGACGAGAAGGAACGGTGTACATAGAAAATAATGGGGAAGTGATCTCGCCAAACTGACCGTTCGCTGATCACGTTGGCATTGGTGATTCCATCCACCGCTTCACGAATTTGAGTGCCCATGGTGATTTGAAGCAGGGTAAAGCCAATGGCCACTTTCAGGATCGTTCGCCACTTTGGCGGGATGGTTCCGAAGGTCTGCTTCTGCAACCATTCCCGACCGGCAAGGCTGACGGTCAGAATCAGCAACGAGACGATAATGAAAGCGACCAGCATGTGGGCCGAAATCAGTATGGGCTTCAGTTCGCTGGCGACCACTCTTGATCCTAACCACCCCTGAAAACCCACTAGCAGAAAGACGCTCAGGGATAAGTAGAAGACCGGGGGATCGATTTTCCGGAATGGAAGAGATCTGATCAAGGTCGTCAGAATCAGAATGCCGATGGAAACCCCTAGGAGCCGGTTGAGATACTCGGTCCAAGTCTTCAGGGGATTGAAGGTCGTATCGCCATAGCCGATATATTTTTGATGGTAGTCCGGCGGCAGTTGGCTTTCCGCAGTTGGCGGTATCAGATGACCAAAGCAGGTTGGCCAGTCCGGACACCCCATCCCCGAGCCTGAGGCCCGAACGATTCCGCCGACCAAAATCAGAAGGTAGACGGCCGTGATGGTGATAAGACCCATACGGATAAATTTTTCGACGATGACTTGTCGGCTCACGATGCTTGATCCTGATTTAAAGCTGGAAGTTTGGGATACGGCAGGGGATCCGGAGCACTTCAACATCGACGGATTGAAGAGGAATGTGTCGGATAGGCGCAATGCCCGGCTTTTCCCATTGAAGACGCGTTAAAATAGCACAAAGCCCTCATGCAAGACGCCTCTGGCGTGGTCTCGAGGGGCATCCTTACCTGAGAATTTCGGAGAACTTTTTTGAGCGACAAGCGCGAAGATGGCGAATCTTTGGATTACCGCAAGGCGGGCGTAGACATCGAAGCCGGGAACGCCCTGGTTGAACGAATTAAGCCCATAGCAGCGAAAACCCGAATTCCGGGTGTGCTTGCAGGTCTAGGCGGTTTTGGGTCCTTGTTCGAGCTCCCGGTAGGGCGCTTTCGGGAGCCTGTGCTTGTTGCGGGCACCGACGGGGTCGGTACCAAGCTGAAACTCGCTATCGAGACGGGCCGCCACGGTGGCGTCGGAATTGATCTTGTTGCCATGTGTGTCAACGATATTGTGGTTCAGGGTGCTGAGCCCTTGTTCTTCCTGGACTACTATGCGACTGGCCATCTGGATGTGGATGTTGCGGCCTCGGTCATCGAGGGCATTGGCACCGGGTGCGAGCGCGCGGGTTGTGCCCTTGTTGGTGGGGAAACCGCTGAAATGCCGGGGATGTACGGAGACGGTGATTATGATCTCGCCGGATTCTGTGTGGGGATCGTAGAGAAGTCATCCATGCTAGACGGCAGTAAGGTGCGTCCGGGAGATCGACTGATCGGGCTGGCATCCTCGGGTCCCCATTCCAATGGCTACTCCCTGATTCGGAAAATTATCGAGAAGGCGGGGCCGGGCGCGCTAGAGACGAAGGCCGATGGCAAGACGCTTGCTGATGCCTTGATGGAACCAACACGCATTTATGTGAAGTCATTGCTGAGCTTGCTTCGCGGTTCGGACGTGAGTGCATTTGCGCATATCACTGGCGGTGGAATTACGGAGAATCTGCCGAGGGTGTTGCCAAAGGGTACGGCGGCTGTCATCGATCTTGATCGTTTTGATCGCCCGTTTGTATTTCAGTGGCTCAAGAACGAGGGGCGTGTTGCTGATCTCGAGATGCTGAAAACGTTCAATTGCGGTATCGGAATGATCGTTGCTGTTCCCGCATCTGCCGAAAACCAGGCGCTGAAACTGCTGGAAGAGGCCGGCGAGAAGTGCTTCAGCATCGGCGAAATCGTGGCGTCTGAAGGGGATGCCGTTGTTCGCTATAACGGATCCTGGTAGTCAGGGGGGTATATGACCATTGAATTAAGCGTTGTCGTTCCTGTCCATAACGAAAATGAAAATCTTCGCCCTCTGATTGAGGAAATCGTTCAGGCTGCTGCTCCTTTGGGAGCGTTTGAGATTATTTACGTCGACGATGGGAGTTCAGACGATACTCTTTCCCTGCTGAAGAATCTCCAGAGTGAGTTTGCTCCGTTGCGCGTTCTGCGCCACGTCAAGTGTTGCGGGCAAAGCACTGCTGTGAGAACTGGAGTCAAGGCAGCCCGCGGCAGGGTGATCGCTACGCTCGATGGAGATGGGCAGAATGATCCTGCAAACATCCCTGCAATGCTCAAGGCCTGGCGTGAACTGACTCAGGCAGGCGGACAGGCCCTGATCGCTGGCTATCGAAAGAATCGCAAGGACACTGGCTGGCGCAAGCTTTCATCACGAATCGCCAATCGGGTTCGCGCAGGCTTGCTGGGTGATGCAACTCCAGATACCGGCTGTGGCCTAAAGTTGTTCGATAGGGACTTGTTTTTGAATATGCCCTATTTTGATCACATGCACCGATTCCTTCCGGCACTCGCGCAAAGAGCGGGTGCTCGTATTGTTTCGGTCGAGGTTAATCACCGTCCAAGAACTCGTGGGGTCTCAAAGTACGGCACATGGCATAGGCTTTGGGTCGGCATTTGGGATCTGATCGGTGTCATGTGGTTGCAGCGTCGCGCCCATGTTCCCGTTGTTGAGGAACTGAGCCGCTGAGATAGCCTTTCCTGCTGAGGGAGTTCTCAAATGCACAGGGTCAATATTTTCCGCCATCTCATGATCGGGGTTTCGATCAGTTTTGCGACTTGGGGGATAGCGGTTGCAGATGCACCCGTTGCCTCATCCCACGTTATGGGCGAACAAACTGTCGACGCGAACGGAACCAAACTCAAGGTTCGTGTTCTCAAAGTCATGTTGCCGAAAGGATTCAAGCAGATCGCAAAGATTTATCCGATACCGGGTCCAAGGTATGTCCTCAAAGGACGTGTTCGGATCTCTGTAGTCGGGAAGTCAGAAGAGTTTGGACCTGGTCAGTTGTTCTGGGAGAACGGAGGGCAGGTGCTCTCAGAAAATATCAGTGACAGCGAGGTCGATCTTTTGGTCACGGAGACCCTGCCGGAATCATTGCAGCCCAAGGCCAAGGCCGGCCGCGGTAACAATGCAAAGACAGCCAAGCAAAAGTAAAGCAATGAATACTTCGACACGTAGAACGCTTCTCTCCACGGTTATCCTCGGCGCATTGACCCTAACCGGTTTATCGGTGAATCCCCTGAGAGCTGCTGAAACATCCGATATTCCTCAGGAATGGAAGCCCACAACGCTGAGTGACAAGACACTCGCGAAGATTCAACAGTCGGTAGATGTTTACCATCGTTGTCTTGATGAGGAAACGAAAAAAAAGGTCAACGCTCCTGAGGACTCGAGGAAATTGACCGACGACATCCTCATGGCTTGTGATGGAAAACTGACGCCGATTAAGGCGGCCTTCGAGGCCGAAAAAGTTCCGCCAAATCTTGCGGAACGCTACCTTCAGCGCAAACGATCTCAAGCTGCACAGCAAATCATCCAAGTTGTAATGGGTGCCCATGCGTTGAGATATCGCGAATCGCATCCCTCGCCTTAAGGACCCATCCGGCAAAGACTTATGGGGCGACCCATTGTCTGTGCCGGAAGTGTTCACGCCTTCACACATCCTTCTGCTTGATAATTTTGTTCGCCTGTTCGAAAGGCGATCTTTTCATTGAGGCTATCCATGTCCATTGATCCCCATCTGATCCCGGTCACGCTGGATCTTTTCCATATCATCCTGGCAGCTTTGGTCTTGATTCTGCTGCTGTTAACCATCGTGATCGGTCTTCTTCCGCTGACGTCAAAGCGTCAGAAGCAATCAGTCAGCGAGACCATCACAGAGCCGCGCAAAGAACCCCAGATTGCCTTGACGGAGTCTCAGCCAACGGCGGCGCTTCAGCTCCTTGGTCTTTTGCAGCAGGAAGCCCGCTTCATCGATTTCATTGAGGAAAATCTGCAGGGCCATGCCGATGCGGACATTGGTGCGGCTGCCCGGGTAGTTCATGAAGGCTGTCGCCGGGTCATTCATCAGCATCTGAATTTGGAGCCGATCCTGACGGATCCTGAAGGTTCTCGGGTGACACTTGAAAAGGGATTCAATTCCTCTGAGATCCGTATCATGGGCAACATTGTGGGCGAACCACCTTTCAATGGGGCATTGGTTCACAAAGGCTGGAAAGTTCGGGACATTCGTTTGCCATTGATTTCGGAGGGACATGATCCCCGTGTCCTGGCCCCTGCGGAGGTTGAGCTTTGAGTCACCCACTCTTCGCTGTCGGCATTGATCTTGGAACGACCAACAGCGTGCTTTCCTATGTGCGTCTGGATGCGGCCAGTTCAGAGGAAGTGCAGGTCGCTGTGTTGCCGATTCCGCAGCTTTCAACGCCTGGAAATGTGGAGTCCCGGAACCAGCTCCCCTCTTTTCTGTATCAAGCCCATGAGGATGAAATTCGTCCCGAAGAGGCTGTTCTTCCCTGGTCGTCGGGAGGGCGTACTCTGGCGGGTGAGATCGCACGCTATCTGGGCAGCAAAACCCCTTTGCGTCTGATCGGTAGTGCGAAAAGCTGGTTGTCTCACACGGCGGTTGATCGGCGATCGGCCATTTTGCCGGTGCAAGCACCTGCTGAAGTGCCACGGCTTTCTCCTCTGGATGCATCCACAGCCTACCTTCGTCACCTGAAGCATGCGTGGGATGCGGCTTTCCCTGAGTCCCCCCTTGAACTCCAAGATCTTGTCATCACCGTACCAGCGTCTTTTGATCCTGGTGCACGAGAATTGACGGTCGAGGCGGCGACGAATGTTGGTCTTGGAAATGCGGTCTTGCTGGAGGAACCACAGTCGGCGGTATACAGCTGGATTCAAGTTTCCGGTAAGGAGTGGCGGAATCGCGTCAAGCCGGGAGAAATTATTCTGGTTGTGGACGTCGGGGGTGGGACGACCGACTTTTCCCTGATCGCCGTCTCAGAGACGAATGGCAGTCTCAGCCTGGAGCGGGTTGCCATTGGTGACCATATTCTCCTGGGTGGTGACAATATGGATTTGGCCCTTGCCTATGCGATACGAGGCAAGCTGGAGGGAGAGGGCAAACGGCTTGAACCTTGGCAAATGCAGTGTCTGACCCATGCCGCGCGGGACGCCAAGGAAAAACTTCTGAGCGATGAGCATCTCCTTGAGGTTCCTCTGGTCATTCCGAGTCGTGGCTCCTCGCTAATCGGCGGGAGTCTTCGAACGAATTTGACGCGCGATGAGGTGGTCAGAACCGTGGTCGATGGTTTCTTCCCATCCCTGGGAGTTTCTGAGCGACCGCAGCAGGTGGCGCGGGCGGGCCTGACGACATTATCACTTCCCTACGCGCAGGATCCTCGAATTACGGCCCACCTCGCGGCATTTCTGAGCCGTCACGTCCATGCCGCAGATCAAGTGCTCGGGCATGAGGCCTCAGAAGAGAAGCGATTCCTTCATCCTTCCGTGTTGCTCCTGAACGGCGGTGTCTTCAGGGCGCAAGAACTGGTCGATCGTTTGCAGTCCGTGATTAATCAGTGGCTTCAGGCCGATGGGGCAGCTTCCGTTCGATTACTGGATGGGGGAGATCTTGATCTTGCCGTTTCGCGAGGGGCGGCCTACTACGCCAATGTCAGAAGAGGATCCGGTGTCCGGATACGTGGTGGCACTGCTGCAGCCTACTATGTGGGCGTCGAGAGCAGTATCCCCGCCGTGCCGGGTATCTCTCCTCCGCTCGAAGCCCTGTGCATTGCCCCTTTTGGAATGGAAGAGGGCAGTGAATCGACACTCCCACCGTATGAGTTTGGCCTCATTGTTGGAGAGCCAGTGCATTTCCGGTTCTTTTCTTCAAAGGTCCGCCGGCAAGACACGGTTGGAACTCGCCTTGATTGGTGGAGTGAAGATGAACTGGAAGAGTTGACCTCCATTGAAGTGACGCTCCCACAGGAAGGCTACCGGCAAGGCGAAGTCGTTCCAGTGGTCATGGCGGCCCGCGTCACGGAAACAGGGACCTTGCAGCTTGAGGCGGTTGCCCGTGATAGCGGGCAGCGTTGGAAGGTTGAGTTCGAGGTGCGGGCGCGCGAGGCGGGCGCTCATGAGGATGGGCACCATCCAATGCCACAATGAACCATCATTCCCCAGGGGGGGATAGTCCTAGCTGGTTGGTCGGAATTGATCTTGGGACCAGCCATACCGTTGTTGCGGCTTCACAGCTTGAAACATCGAAATCCGAGACTATCGAAGGCTTTGAAATCGAACAGCTGATCGGCGCCGGGAGAGTAGCGCCGAGATCCCTGCTCCCGTCCGTTCGATATCAGGCGAGCCCTGATGAAATTGATTCTGCCGGCTGTGTTCTGCCCTGGAGACAGGGCCATGATGAGGTGCTCATTGTGGGAGAACTCGCCCGCCAAATGGGCGCTAAAACGCCGGGACGTCTGATTACCAGCGCAAAAAGCTGGTTATCGCACCCGACAGCAGACCGCACAGCCCCGATTCTTCCCTGGGGCGCAGCCGATGAAGTGACGAAAATCTCGCCGGTTGTGGCGTCGGCCAGTTACCTTCGTCATGTCCGGGCGGCATGGAATCATCGTCACCCAGAGGCGCCTCTGGAGGATCAGGATGTCACGATCACGGTTCCTGCGTCCTTTGACGAGGCTGCGAGAGAATTCACGTCAGAGGCGGCCAGAGACGCAGGGATAAAGCATTTTCATCTCTTGGAGGAGCCGCAAGCCGTCTTTTATGACTGGCTTTGGCGTGAAGGCCCAAACGCGAAGGAACAACTTGCTGACGTTAAGCTTGTCCTCGTGGTCGATTTGGGGGGAGGGACGCTTGATCTCACCCTGATTGCCGTCAAAGAGTCTCATCAAGGCACGGAATTTACCCGCATAGCCGTGGGTCAGCACCTCATGCTGGGTGGAGATAATCTCGATCTTGCTCTCGCGCATCTGGCAGAGAAGAAACTGGAGGCAGAGGGGGGACGAGTTAGCCCCAGCGAATTCTCGTTCCTGGTCGAGCAATGTCGCCAGGCCAAGGAAGTTTTGTTGTCGGACTCTGCGCCTGAATCAGTCAAGGTAACCCTTTTGGGTGGTGGTGGCCGCCTGATTGGAGGAGCGAAGTCTGTTCGCTTTGAACGCGAAGAAGTTCAGACGATGCTATTGGACGGCTTCTTTCCTCTGGTCGCAGAGGGAGAGATGCCGGACCGGCGACGAAGCGGCGTTGTCGAATATGGTCTCCCTTTTGTGAAGGATCCCGCCGTTACCCGTCATATATCTGCCTTTCTGCATGAACATCGCCATGTTGCCGCCGAAGCTTTGGCTGGCAAGGGGAGTGACGCGCTGTTACCGGATGCCCTGCTTTTGAATGGGGGTGTTTTCAAAAGTCGGTTGATAGAAAACCGTATCAGAGAGCAGTTCCTGCTTTGGGGGGCACTGCATCTACGCCAGCTACAAAACTCCCGACCTGAGGAGTCCGTGGCGCATGGCGCCGTGGCTTCGGCGTGGGCAAGGCGTGGACAGAAGATCAAGAAAATCGGCGGGGGAGCTGCTCGAAGTCTCTACCTCGTTTTGGAAGGAGAGAGCTCTAATCGCAAGGCTTGCTGTCTTTTGCCGAGAGGAACGGAAGAAGGGCGAGAAATTCTTCTGGATGATCGTCGCTTCCGCCTGACGGTCGGTTCTGCTGTTAATTTTCATCTGGTGGCATCTCAAGACGATTTGACCTCTTCCCCAGGTGAGCTCGTTGACTTAACGGAAGATGGATTTAGCGCCTTGCCGCCGCTAAGTCTCTTGCTGGAACCCCAGGGAACGGGTCGAGATACGGTCGAAGTCCAGTTGGCGGCGTCATTGAGTCCGATTGGAACGTTGGATCTCGAATGCATCGCGACGGATGATCGATCGAAGCGATGGAAGATCGAGTTCCAGTTGAGGAACAGAAAAGGAAGTGCGCCACTGCCGGGTCAGAATCAATCTGGTCGGAATCCGCTGCTGGGGGCTGCGCGTGAGCAAATCATGGCCATATTCGGACCGCCTAGCAAATCGATCGATGCCAAGGCTGTGAAGCGACTCCGGGCAGATCTCGAACGTTTGTTGGGGGGAAGGGAAACCTGGGGCCTCGGACTCCTTCGGGATCTTGCAGACATTCTGCTGGAGGGAGCGGCGAATCGCAGGCGATCTCCTGAGCATGAAAGGGTTTGGCTCAATCTTCTGGGATTCTGTCTCCGTCCGGGTTTTGGGCATCCGTCAGACAAGGGGCGCTTGGACAAGGTCTTGAAGACCCTCGCTCAAAGTCCGCAATTCATTCAGGAGTCACAGGTCTGGTCCGAATGGTGGACGTTTTGGCGAAGAGTTTCCGGTGGACTGGATGGTCAACATCAGTCGTCGCTGTTGGATCTCGCAACCCCCTATCTTGAACCCTCGCGGCTTCGACGACCTCAGCAAGCTGAACTCGCTAGAAAGAGAGCGCCAGATGATTTACTCCGTATGGTGGCATCCATGGAGCATTTGTCCGCCAAGGATAAGGCGCGCTTGGGACAGTGGATTTTGCCGCGTCTCGATAAGCACGGTGATACCCGTGTTCATTGGTGGGCTTTGGGTCGTCTAG
>CAYFOC010000041.1:0-11297 GCA_964344615.1 uncultured Methylococcus sp. | reverse complement strand
TAGGGTGCCGGTTCTGCCGGCACCTGAAGGCCCTTGAAAAGGGAACACGAAAAGGGCTCCCTGCTGAAAAGCAGGGGGCCCTTTTTTTGTGTGCAGAAATCCGCCGATTTAATCTCTCTCAAGAAGCGTGGTATGCCGCGAAAACCTCGGTAGAATGGACCGTTTGCTCCACTGGTTACGAAGGTTTGATGTTCGTCCTTCACTGCGCCTGGCTCCCTGACAATACAACCGACTATCTCCAGGAAGGTGACTTCTGGATTTGGGTCGAGGAACTCCGTGAGGGAGGAGCCAAGGACAACATTCCCGTGGACGTGGCGCTCAATAAGTCGCAGCTGATTCTGTTCCTGGAACAGCACTTACACATTCCCCTTTCTCCCTACGAACGACGCTTTCACTTCAAGCCGCATCGATTGGGCATGCTGGAGAATGAAGGGCAATGGCTGACGGATTCCTTCCAAATCGAAAGCGATAAAACCGTTCAGGATTCACCATCCGCACTGGTGTTCAGAGATATCACCGCCTATCGCGTGACCAAGCCGCTGACGCAACTGGAGGATTTCGCGCGGACTGCTCTGCTGCAAAGTGCTGAAGTCATCCGAATAGGATCTGATCTAGAGTTCTGGATTCAGGCCCTGGTTCGTATACGTACGCTCATCCAGACCGATCGATATATTCCCGTTCTGCGCCATGCTGATACAGCGCAAGGGCTGGAAGAGGATGTCAGGGTAGGATGGGAACTGGTGCCAGAACCGGGTGATGGTTTTCCTCAGGATCTGGCCGCCGCCATGCCGGACTCTTGTCGATTGTTGCAGGATCGCTTTTATGAAGGGGTCGGACTCGTGCTGCACTGCGCCGAAGTCTTGCTTCAACGTGCCGTGAATCGTTGCCTGCCTCCGGTCTCGATGAGCCGAAAACTCAGGGGAACCCTGCTTGAGCGTGCCTTTGATGACGCATCGGGTGTGGCTGTGATTAGCGGAGGAGTCGCGGAGGACACGGCGGGCTACTGGGAGTCGTGGCGAGGCACCGTCTCACAACCGGCTGGGGGACGCGACTTCACCTTGAGCTTTCAGTTGCTCGAGGCTGAATCAGAGCATGATCTCTGGCGAATAGAGATCGGTGTGGTCCGTGCAAGTGATCCTTCTCAACACGTTCCTATTGCTCGCTACTGGCCGAGATCCTCAAGCCTCGAAGAACCCATGGAGCCCCTTGAGGGTGGACTGCCCATTCTGTTGGATACCCTGGGCCAGGCCGCCCGCATATTTCCGCCGCTGCTGGAAGGGATGGCAGGTTCCGTACCGCGCGGAATTCGTCTGGAGACGCGCGAGGCATTCGATTTTCTGGAGCGGGATGCCTGGGTGCTGGAGGAATCCGGCTTCAAGGTACTCGTTCCATCCTGGTGGACGCCGCAGGGACGTCGGAAAACCCGTATTCGACTCCGTGCTGGCGCCGCTTCGGGGCCGATGTCGGCCCGCCGGATCGGCCTTGACCTTCAGCACATCACGAACTATCGCTACGAGCTGGCTCTTGGGGATGCACCGCTCAGTGAAACGGAATGGTCGCACCTGGTAGACAGCAAGTCGCCCCTCGTCCGGTTCCGTGGCGAGTGGATGGTGCTGGATAGGGAGCGCATGGGGGAGATGCTGGCGTTCTGGCAACGTCATCGCGATGGCGAGAGTTCGCTGTCGCTGCTGGACCTTCTGAAGGTGACGGCGGAAGACGTCGACTTTCTTGAGATGGATCCCCAGGAAGCGCTGCATGACATGTTGCTGAAACTGAGGGACTATCGAACCATTGAGCCGGAAGAGGATCCTGAGGGTCTCCACGCCACGTTGAGAACCTACCAAAAGCGGGGCCTGGCCTGGATCGTGTTTCTTGAAAGCCTTGGGCTCAACGGCTGTCTTGCCGACGACATGGGGTTGGGAAAGACCATACAGGTGCTGGCTCTTCTCCTTCGTCAAGAAGCGCATCAGGCGGCAAGTGGGCCAACCTTGCTGATCGCTCCTACCTCGGTGATTGGAAACTGGCGCGTTGAAATCGAGCGCTTTGCACCGAACCTCAAAGCCTATGTCCATCACGGTATCGATCGCGTCCGCGACGCAAAGAAATTCGCGGAGATGGTGGGAACCCCGCACATCGTCATCACCTCCTATGCTCTGGCGCGCCGAGATGAAAAGCTTCTGACCGCGATGAAGTGGTTCAGGGTGGTCCTTGATGAGGCTCAGAACATCAAGAATCCCGCCTCAGCCCAAACCCGATCGATTCTGAAGCTGAAATCGAACCATCGCCTTGCCCTGACGGGAACGCCGGTGGAAAACCGTTTGCTGGATCTGTGGTCTATTTTCAATTTCCTGAATGCCGGCTATCTGGGCCGACAGGCTCAGTTCCGATCGGGATTTGAGATTCCGATCCAGAGAGATAACGATGGGCACAGGGCGGACACCTTGCGGCGAATGATTCAGCCCTTCGTCCTTCGCAGGGTCAAGACGGATCCGGAAATCATCCGGGATCTGCCTGAGAAGATTGAAAACCGGCAGTTTTGCCAGTTGAGCGTCGAGCAGGCCTCGCTCTACGAAGCCGTGGTTCGGGATATTGAATCGCAACTACAACGTTCAGAGGGGATCAGTCGCCAAGGCCTGATTCTTTCGACACTGACACGACTCAAGCAGATCTGTAACCATCCGGCGCACTTCCTGCACGATGGCAGCCCGTTTTCAAATGAACGCTCGCCCAAACTGGAGCGACTCTGCGACATGCTCGCAGAGGTGATTGCTGAAGGAGAGAGTGCCCTGGTCTTCAGTCAGTTTGCAGAGGCCGGCGGGGCCCTTGAAAAACATATCAAGGCGACGCTCGGATGCCCCGTCTTTTATCTGCATGGAGGCGTCTCTGCGGGCCAGCGAGAGAAGCTGATCGCCGAGTTCCAGGATCCTCGAACCGGACCTTCGGTATTCGTGCTGTCCTTGCGTGCCGGTGGCCTGGGTATCACGCTCACACAGGCCAACCATGTCTTTCATTTTGATCGTTGGTGGAATCCTGCGGTCGAGGATCAGGCCACGGATCGCGCCTTTCGAATCGGCCAGCGTCGCAACGTCATGGTGCACAAGTTCATTGCCGTCGGAACGCTGGAAGAGCGGATTGACCGGTTGATCGAGGAAAAGAAAGAGGTCGCCTCGATGATCGTAAGCAATGACGAATCCTGGCTTTCAAAGCTCGACAATGAAACCTTCAAAGCCTTGATCGCACTCAACCGTGAATCCGCCATTGCGGACTAGGGGGCGATCAGGTCCCAGCGGCCATACCGGGCGATACGGCGTGTCGATGGATCCCGCTGCTCTCCCATCCAGGCCCACATCTGGTCCCCCAGGCAAAAGTGCCACCATTCTCCCGGATGCCGCTCGAAACCCGCGGCGGTCATCACATCGTTGAGTAACTGACGATTGGCGTGGACCAGGGGATCAAGGTCCTGAAAATAATCCGGCAGGGAACGCTCGGAATTTTCATCGATCGGAGATCCCATGGGGACATCCCGTCCATCGGCGTCCATGAGCGTCAGATCAAGAGCCGCGCCCGTGGCATGAGGTGGTGGTGTCCATGGATCATCAGAGGGTTCTGCCCAGATCCGGTAGGTCTTCTCCCAGATCAGGGCGGCTTCGGCTTCCGGGATCTCCTTGGGGTGCCTTCCGCCGGAGAGGCTTCTGAATTCATGTCCGACCATGTACGCCTGGACGCTGTTGGGGCGATAGGCATCAAAGATCCTGAAGCGCCATTCCGGGCGAATGCCCTGAAGCGAGTCGTGGGCTTCTTCAAGCGCCTGAACCACGCCAGATCTGGCCATCCAGGGAGAATTTGAGCCATAGGGAGCCCCGAAAGCCTGGTAGGGATGAGGATCTGTCAGGACGAACCCCCGATGCTCAAGTGAAAGCAGAACCTCCCCGCATTCCTCGATGGGATGACGACGGTAGGGCTTCACGTCAGGTGGCTTCCGAAAGGGCAGCAGCGTGGTCTTCCATCAGTCTCCTGACCGAATCGGGATCGGCGAGTGTCGACAGATCCCCCAGTTGTTCGGTCTCATCGGCCGCAATTTTCCGAAGAATACGGCGCATGATCTTTCCGGATCGAGTTTTAGGGAGAGAGGGTGCCCAGTGAATGACCTGAGGGGTGGCAATCGCGCCGATTTCGTGGCGAACCAGATCCACCAGGGCTTTCCTAAGGGCGGCATCTGGTGTCTGGTCACTGGCCAGAGTCACGTAGGCGTAGATCCCCTGTCCCTTGATGGGATGGGGATAGCCGACCACGGCGGCCTCGACGACGGCAGGGTGAAGGACGAGCGCACTCTCAATCTCGGCAGTCCCGAGGCGATGGCCGGCGATGTTGATGACATCATCCACGCGCCCTGTGATCCAGTAGTAGCCATCGGCGTCCCGGCGCGCACCATCACCGGTGAAGTAGAAGCCGGGGAAGGGCTTGAGATAGGTTTCACGGAAGCGGGGATGATCATTGTGGATGGTTCTTGCCTGTCCAGGCCAGGAGTTTCGAAGCAAGAGGATGCCTTCCCCTTCGCCCTCGATTTCATGGCCCTTTTCATCGACGATGACAGGTTCCACGCCCAGGAAAGGTCTTGTGGCTGAGCCTGGCTTCATCGGCGTGACCCCGACCAGTGGCGTGATCATGATCCCCCCGGTTTCCGTTTGCCACCAGGTATCGACAATCGGGCAGCGCGAGTCCCCGACCACGTGGTAGTACCAGTTCCACGCCTCAGGGTTGATGGGTTCACCGACCGATCCCAGAATGCGGAGGCTTTCCAGCCGGCTTTGGTGCACCCAATGGTTGCCGTTGCCCATCAGGGCCCGGATCGCCGTGGGCGCGGTGTAGAAAATGTTGACCCCGTGGCGCTCAATGGTTTGCCAGAAGCGACCGGGGTCCGGATAAGTGGGCACGCCTTCAAAGATCAGTGTCGTGGCACCATTGGACAGAGGGCCATAGACCAGGTAGCTATGCCCTGTAATCCAGCCATAGTCGGCGGTGCACCAGTAGATCTCGCCTTCCCTATAGTCAAATACCCATCGATGGGTCATCGCTGCCTGAAGGAGATAGCCCCCGGTGGTATGAACGACACCCTTGGGGCGTCCCGTGGAGCCTGAGGTGTAGAGAATGAAGAGGGGATCCTCGGCCTTCATCGGTTCAGGCGGGCAGTCGGTCGTGGCTTCGGCCACGAGGACCGCATAGTCAAGGTCTCTGGAGGGATTCCAGGCGATATCAGCATCGGTGCGCCGGACCACAATCGTCTTGATCGATGCTTCGATCTCTGACAATGCTTCATCGACGTTGGCCTTGAGAGGGACCGCGCGCCCGCCTCGGACGCCTTCATCCGCGGTCACCACGATGCGGCAGCCCGAATCCAGGATACGGTCGCGGAGCGCTTCTGAAGAGAATCCGCCGAACACAACCGAATGGATGGCGCCGATGCGGGCACAGGCCAACATGGCGATCGCGCCTTCGACGATCATGGGCAGATAGATGCAGACCCGATCGCCGCGGCTGACACCCTGAGCCTTCAGGACATTGGCAAACCGGCACACGGCCTCATGCAACTCTCCGTAGGTCAGGCTTTTTTGATCATCCGGGTCGTCGCCTTCCCAGAGAATGGCGGTTTGGTCACGACGCTGCGGCAAGTGTCGATCAATGCAATTGACGCTCGCATTGAGAATGCCGTCTTCAAACCAGGCGATCGTGCCGGCGTGAAAGTCCACTCGACGGGCCTGGGTAAAGGGCTTTTCCCAAGTCAGCCATTCTCTGGCCTTTTCTCCCCAGAACCCTTCGGGATCTTCGATCGACCGTTGATAAGCCGCTGCATAATCTGTGGCCGATATCTGTGCGTTCCGAATGATATCGGAGGCAGGGTGATAGACAGGATCCCGACCGGTCCTTAGAGGGGGAAGTAATGTCACGTCGATAGACTCCGTCAAGTTTGAATCTCGATTCAATGCCGGAAATTCTCCCATGAGTGGAACGAGCGGTAAAATGGGAACTTATGGTCAAGCCCACAACCCCACGCTCCAAATCGCAGTCCCCGAATCAGTTCCCCATCGGGCGGACGTTTCTCAGGATCCTGAAAGGCTCGTTTGATGCCAGCCGGCTCTCACGTGGTCGTGAGATTTACGAACAAGGTCGTGTTCTTGAAATCGAGGGGCATGCGGGAACGGTGATCAGTCGCATCAAAGGACGGCCAAGACCCTATAGGGATCAGGGTGGATCTCCGATCTATGAAGCGAGGATCCGCTTCGAGCCTCTCTCAGAGTCCGATGTGTTTCCTGTGCTCGATGAAATCGGCACCAACGTTGGCTTGGCGGCACGCCTGGTCTCCCATGATCTGTGCTGGCACGATGAGCGGCCGTTGCCGACCAGTTTTGAATCGAGCTGCAGCTGCCCGGATGAGCGTAATCCCTGCAAGCACATTGCGGCCCTCTGCTACATGCTGGCCCGACGTCTGGATCGAAATCCCCTGGTGCTTTTTGAGCTTCGGGGGATTTCCAGAGACGTGATCGAGGAGCGGCTGGATGCGACGCCCCTGGGTCGCGTTGTGCTGGACGCCCTTGCCCGTCCACTGCCGCGCCCCGAGCCTCGCGCACATTTTTTCGAATACCCGGAGAGCCAGGAAGCGCCGGCCACGATGCTGCCCAGCGAATACTTTGGGCGCGGACCCGCTCATCGCTTTCCCTCCTTGCCGGTATCGGCGGCGCTTCCGGGGATTCTGCCGAGAAAGGGAGGCGAGTATCCGGGCTTTTGGGAGAGTGATGAGCCATTCACTCGCGTGATGGACGCCTTCTATGCCGAACTGCGGCGGCGGCTCACGAGTGTGATTTGAGGCTCGGGGTATCGGAATGACCGAGGGATCGTTCCGGTGCAATCTGATCGCGGACGCGCTGCTTGAGCTCCTTGGCTTCTGGAAAGCGCCCTTCTTCCTTTCGTGACCATAGAAGCGTCTGATCGATCCGGACCTCGAAGATGCCTCCGGTTCCCGGGACCAGAGTGACCCCACCAAGCTCTTCCTCAAAGGTCGTGAGGAGTTCCTGGGCCTGCCAGGCTGCTCTCAGCAGCCACCGGCATTGCGTGCAGTATTCGATTTGGACGATGGGTTTTGACATAGTGCGCATCGAAAGGACGGTCATTCCTCAATCTGTAGCTCTTCTTCAAGAAACCCCTGAAGCAGTCGCTTGAAGGCGAGCTGATCCCGGACCCCCGCACTTTCCCTGATGCTGTGCATGGCCCACATGGGAACCCCGCAATCAATCGTCGGAATTCCAAGACGCGCCGATGCAATGGGGCCAATGGTCGAGCCGCACCCCAGATCCGTTCGATGCACGTAGGTTTGGGCCGGAAGATCCAGTCGCCGGGCAAGATCCCTGAAAAGGGCGGCCCGGGGTCCATCGGTTGCGTAGCGCTGGTTGGCGTTGATCTTGAGCGCCGGTCCTTCATTCATTTGAACGTGATGAAGCGGCTCGTAGGCGCCCGCAAAGTTCGGGTGGAAGGCATGCGCTGCATCCGCGCTGATCAGAAGGCTTCTGGAGAGCGCCCGTCGGGCGTCTTCGGCATCCCCAGCGGTAATGCGCGAGAGGACATCTCCAAGAAACGAGCCTTGGGCACCCTGATGGCTTTCGCTCCCGATTTCCTCATGGTCAAACAGGGCGATGACCTGTGTTTGTGGCGTGTTCTTTGCCGAAATCAGGGCCAGAAGGGCCGCGTGACAGGACGATAAGTTATCGATTTGTCTCGTCGCAATGAACTCTTCATGGACACCCCAGAGGCTTCCGGGCTGTGTGTCATACACGTTGAGTTCAACGCTCAGGATCGATTCCGCCTGAACCTTGAGTTGCTGGGCCACTTGATTCAGCAAGAGCCCCTGACTGGGCGCCTCCGGCAGATTCTGACCCAGAATCAGCGGCAGTTCCGTTTGCTTGTTGAATTTAAGCCCCTCTTCATTGACCCCGCGATTCATGTGGATGGCGAGATTGGGAAGACGGAGAAGCGGTTGCGAGAATCTGACCAGATGGGTTTCGAGGCTTGAGGGACCCTTGAGCGTCACCCGGCCCGCCAACGACAGATCGCGGTCGGCAAAGGTACTGAGGATGGGTCCCCCGTAGACTTCTACCCCCAGACGAACGAGGCGACCTTCGCGGAGATGTCCCTGAGGCTTGATCCGAAGGCCCGGCGAATCCGTGTGAGCACCCAGAATGCGGTACCCGGCTTCCGGAGCCTTGGATGTGCCAACCTTGAAGGCAATGATGGAAGAGTCACCACGCACCACGTAATACCCAAGCCCGGCCTTGAGGCTCCAGCTTTCGCGTTCAAGGAGGCGGGTGAACCCGGCAGCCTCGAGATACTGGCGGGTGGTATCCACCGCGTGCCAGGGGCTGGGGCTCTGATCGATAAATGCCAGAAGATTTTTTGCGTGGGCGGTTTCGGGTGCGTTCGGAGTAGCCATCGTCAGAAGGTGAAAGCGTCGATGAATGGTGACCATATTAATCGAACTCTTGCTGATCTCGTGTTCTTTGAAGGGTTCTGGCACTCCTTTTCTGGGATAATGGGCGTAATGACACGCCTTTCCCCACTGACTGACGATTCTCTTTCGCGTTCCCCGACCCTGGTGGGATCCGGACTGTCCTGCTATCGAGGCGAGATCGCCTTGTTCGAAGCGCTGGACGTTCGAATCGATGCCGGTGAAATGGTGAGGATCGAGGGCGCAAACGGGGCGGGAAAAACCAGCCTGCTCCGGATCCTTGCGGGGCTTTCGCGGCCGGATGAGGGTGTCGTCACCTGGGCCGGACAGGATATCCAGCGTGAAGGGCAACACTATCGGGCGAGCCTTGGCTACCTTGGGCATCTCCTCGGACTCAAGCAGGATCTCAGCATCGTCGAAAACCTTCGAATGTTGCTAGCCCTCAGGGGGCAGGTTCGGACGCAGGATGAGATGCTGGAGGTCTTGCGCCAGGTGGGGCTTTCTGACCGCAGAGACCTTCGGGTGCGCCTGCTTTCCCAAGGTCAGCGGCAGCGAACCGCTTTTGCTGCCCTCATGCTCTCCGGCGCGCTGCTCTGGATCCTGGATGAACCCTTTACCGCCCTGGACCGGGCGGGTATTGCCCTGGTCGAATCTTTGCTCGATCGCCATCTGGAACAGGACGGCATGGTCATTCTGACCTCGCATCAGGCCCTTTCCACCCGCGCACGCGTCAGAACGCTGGAGTTATGACCCATGGGTAAGGTGTTTTTGGCGATCTTGCGACGAGATCTTCTGCTCGCTGTCCGTCACCGCAGCGAACTGCTGAATCCGCTTCTCTTTTTTGGTCTGGTCGTGACCCTTTTTCCGCTGGGAGTCAGTCCGGAGTCGTCCGTTCTCAAGATCATCGCACCGGGCGTGATCTGGATTGCCGTCCTCCTGGCCGGGCTTTTTTCCCTTGAAGGCCTCTTTCGTTCAGATTTCGAAGATGGCAGTCTGGAACAGATGGTACTGAGCCCCTTTCCCCTGCCGTGGCTGGTCTTGGCAAAGGTCCTGGCCCACTGGATCGTTTCTGGTCTTCCGATGCTGCTTCTGGCCCCTTTGCTCGGGATTTTTCTCTCAATGCCTCCGGAGGGAATCCGGATCATGGAGTGGACGCTTCTGGCGGGGACGCCTTTTCTGAGTCTCGTGGGGTCTGTGGGTGTTGCGCTGACGGTAGGATTGCGCCGTGGCGGCATGTTGCTGACCTTGATCGTGATGCCGCTTTACATCCCGTTACTGATTTTTGCCACCCAGGCCGTGACATCGGCCGCAAGCGGCCTTCCTTTTGATGGCGCCATTGATTTTCTGGTGGCGTTGCTTTTTCTTTCGCTGACCCTGGCCCCCTTTGCGACGGCCTCGGCGCTTCGTATCAGCCTGAGTTGATTTATGTGGAACACGATCTGGGTTACTTTTCACAAGTTCGCATCGCCCAAGCATTTCTATAACCTGTCGGGCCGACTGATCCCCTGGCTGGCGGGGGTGACGCTGATACTTCTGGTCGCAGGCCTATATCAGGGCCTCTTTGTTGCTCCTCCTGACTATCAGCAGGGTCAGAGCTATCGGATCATGTTTGTGCATGTTCCCGGCGCCTGGATGTCCCTGTTCGTCTATACCTTCATGGCCGTCCTGAGCGCCATCTATCTGATCTGGAACATCAAGCTGGCTGAGGTGATGGTCCGGAGTTCGGCAGTTCTCGGGGCATCATTCACCTTTCTGGCCTTGGCCACCGGTTCGCTCTGGGGCAAGCCCATGTGGGGCGCCTGGTGGGTCTGGGATGCCCGATTGACCTCGGAATTGATCCTTCTCTTTCTCTATCTCGGATACATGGCCTTGGTATCCGCCGTCGAGGACCCGCGTAACGCGGGACGTGCCGGCGCCGTCCTGGTCCTGGTCGGTGTCGTCAACATCCCGATCATTCATTATTCGGTCGAGTGGTGGAATACCCTGCATCAGGGTCCAACCGTGACCAAGTTCGACAAACCCTCGATCCATCCGAGCATGCTCTGGCCTCTCTTGCTGATGGCCGGCGCCTTCCAGTTTTACTATTTCACGGCGGTCCTGATCCGCGCGCGTGCCGAAGTCCTCGACCGGGAGCGCCGCGGGGAATGGGTGCGTGAGTTAATTGCCAAAAAGTCCAACGGAGACAAGCCCCGATGAATGAATCAACGAGCCCATCCGATGCGTCGCTGAGTCCGGCACAGGTCGCCCTTCAGGCGCTCAGTCGCCATGTCAGCAGCCAGGTGATTGGCCAGGAGCGGCTGGTCGAGCGCATGTTGGTCGCGCTGCTGGCTGATGGCCATCTTCTGGTCGAAGGTGCGCCGGGTCTTGCAAAGACCCGAGCCATCAATGTGCTGAGCCAGGGCATCGAAGGGGATTTCCATCGGATCCAGTTCACCCCTGACCTTTTGCCTGCGGACCTTACGGGCACTGAGATCTACCGGCCGCAGGAAGGATCCTTCCAGTTCCAGAAAGGCCCGTTGTTCCATAACCTGGTTCTTGCCGACGAAATCAACCGCTCGCCGGCCAAGGTACAGTCCGCGCTTCTCGAAGCCATGGCGGAACGGCAGGTCACAGTAGGTCGTGTCACCTATCCCTTGCCGGAACTCTTTCTGGTTATGGCGACCCAGAACCCCATCGAGCAGGAAGGGACCTATCCGCTGCCTGAAGCGCAGCTTGACCGTTTCATGTTGTTTATCCGTATCGGCTATCCGGACTCGCAGCACGAAAGAACCATCCTCAATCTGGTTCGAAACGAGGCGCGTGG
>CAYFOC010000040.1:6491-11499 GCA_964344615.1 uncultured Methylococcus sp. | reverse complement strand
GATGACCTGATTCTCGAGGGGTTTGGCTTGGGTCATTCCTGATGTTCCATCCATTGAAGGAGGTCCAGAGGTGTCTCCAGAGCATCATCTGCCCCCCAGCTATCCACATCCTCTTCTGAATTAAGGTAGCCGTACAATGCGGCCAAAGTCATCATGCCTGCGCGCCGTCCAGCCTCGATATCTCGCGCCGCATCTCCGATATAAACGCAGTGCTCAGGCGCAATGCCAAGGCGAGAAGAGGCTTCCAGCAAGGGGAGGGGATGCGGCTTGGCTTCGGCGGTCGTGTCTCCGGAAATAATGCAACGCGTCCGCGACGCGATGCCAAGGGCTTTGACCAGTGGCTGGGTGAAACGCTCACGTTTGTTGGTGACAATTCCCCAGGGGATTTCCCGGCGCTCAATATCCTCGAGCACCGCCTCCATTCCTCCGAAGTAGCGCGTGTGATGGGCCGGATTCTTTTCGTAGTGGTCCATCATTCTTGTGACGAGCCTTTCGAACAAAGGACGGTGTGCCTCGGCAACGGTATTGATGCCAGGGTACGGCATGGGGCTTCGCTGTTCGATCACTTTGACGACCCAGTAGCTGAGCATGCTTCGGGCCCCACCGGAGATGTAACTGCGCATCTCGGCATGGGTCGAGAGCGGTAATCCCTCTTCCGCAAGCGCGAAGTTGGCCGAAGCGACCAGATCTTCCAGTGTGTCCAAAAGGGTTCCATCAAGGTCGAAGAGGACCCCATGTACCTTTCGCTCAGCGGTGCCAGTTCTCATGTGCCAGGCTTTTCAAAGGCTGCCAGATAATTAACGTCAATATCCTTGAGGCTCAGGCTGAACTGGCCGGTCAAGGGGTTGTAGGTCACGCCCTCAAGGCCTAGCAGCTCAAGCTCGTTCTGACGCGCCCAACGCGTCAGTTCAGAGGGCTTGATGAAGGTCGAAAAGTCATGGGTCCCCTTCGGAATCATGTTGAGCAGGTATTCCGCACTGACAATCGCCAGAAGGTAGGCCTTCAGCTTTCGATTCAGGGTTGAAAAGAAGATGCGACCACCCGGCTTGACCAGCTGTGCACAGGCCCTGACCACGGAAGCGGGGTCAGGAACATGTTCGAGCATTTCCATGCAGGTGACGTGATCGAAGGCCTCCGGCATTTCTTCGGCCAGAGCCTCCACGCTGATCTGTCGGTAATCAATGGTGAGATCGCTGTCCTTGGCATGATCGCGCGCCACGGAAAGGAGTTCTCCCCCCAGATCAATGGCGGTCACCGAAGCTCCAGCTTTGGCGAGACCCTCGCTCAAAATGCCTCCTCCGCAGCCGACATCCAGAATTTTCGCACCGCTAAGTTCGGCATGAGAACGAATGAACTGGATGCGGAGGGGGTTCACTGCATGAAGCGTCTTGAACTCTCCGCGCGGATCCCACCATCGGCCTGCAAGCGCAGAGAATTTGTCGATTTCATCGGGATTGACGTTCTCGGCGATAGTCATGATGCTTTTCTCCAGAGGGGTATCAGTGTGTATTGAGTGTTGCGGGTTCTGAAATCAGTCGCTCCCGCCAGTGATCGATGCGTGTTCGCAGTTCTTGTTCGTTGATCGTCGTGAGTTGCCGATCTTTGAGGACGCGCCTTCCCTCAACCCATACATCCGTCACCTGATGGCGGCTGGCCGCATAAACAAGATCGGAAATGGGATTGAAAAGGGGCTGAGTTTCCAGGGCGTCGAGTCTCAGTGCGGTCATGTCTGCATATTTGCCAGGGACGATTGATCCCACGTCCTCATCGATGCCAAGCGCCTTCGCGCCTCCTAAGGTGGCCATGTGGAGTGCTTTGAAGGCCGGCAAGGCGCTGGCATCTTTGGCAACGGCCTTGGCGAGGAGTGCCGCTGTCCTCATTTCGCCGAGAAGGTCGAGATCGTTATTGCTGGCGGCCCCGTCGGTCCCGAGAGCGACATTGACGCCGGCTGCGAGTAATTGGGCTACCGGGCAAAACCCACTGGCCAGCTTCAGATTGGACTCGGGGCAGTGAATGACGTGTACACCGGTTTCAGCGATCAGAGCAATCTCGGAGGGCTCAAGCTGTGTCATGTGAACCGCCATCAGGTCTGGACCTAAAAGCCCCAGCTGGTGAAGGCGATTGAGTGGCCGCATGCCAACGGCCTGTCGGCTTCCCGTGATTTCATCTTCGGTTTCATGGATGTGCATGTGAATGGGCAGATCCAGCTCATTGGCCAGCATTCTGATGCGGATCAGTGGCTGGTCAGAAACCGTATATGGCGCATGGGGAGCGAAAGCAAACGTCAATCGCGGTTCATGCCGGAAGGTATCCCGCAAAGCCAGCCCTTTTTCGATGTATTCATCGGCATTCCCGGCCCATGCGGTGGGGAAATCAATCACGATCATGCCGATCATGGCGCGCATGCCTCTCAGCACCGCTTGTTGCGCCGTGACTTCGGGAAAAAAGTACATGTCGTTGAAGGTGGTCGTGCCACCGCGAATCATTTCGGCGATAGCGAGATCGGTGCCATCCCTCACGAACGATTCATTCACCCAGCGCTTTTCCAAAGGCCAGATATGGTTATTCAGCCAATCCATGAGAGGCTTGTCGTCCGCAATACCCCGCATCAGCGTCATGGCTGAGTGGCTGTGTGCATTGATGAGGCCGGGAATCAGGACATGGTCGCTCAGTACCTCGAAGGATGCATCGGGGTAGGCGCTTCGAGCCTCGGATTCGGGGAGGATGGCCTCAATCCGTCCTGCTCGGATAATGACGGCATGGTGCTCGAGAACCGTTAATTCAGGCTCAATCGGCACGATCCAGCGGGGAACGATGGCGGTGTCGACGGGTGACATGAGAAAAACCTAGTAATTTTGTAAACAATAACACAGGGCGGCCGCCTGCTACACCCGCAAACGATCTTCGTATTGTAATCGATCACATAGGTTCGCCGCCGGTCATTTAAAATCCAAGGCCGAGTTGCTGAAAAAAACCAGGAGTTACGCCGTTGACGTCTTCTCGCCCGATGGCCGGTGCCCGCCTTCTTGAGGTTCAAGAACCCATTATTCCTCTGGTGCAGGCCTGGGTTCGGGAGCATCCGGGAACTATTTCCCTGGGGCAGGGTGTGGTGTCCTATGGTCCCCCCGGACAAGCGCTTGAGACTTTGAAGACGTTTGGGCTTGATCCTTCAGATCATCTTTATGGGCCTGTGGGGGGCAATCCCCTTCTGATTGAACGCCTGAAAGAGAAGGTCCTGCGTGAGAATGGCATCCATATGGGGGATTCCCGCCGGATCATGGTCACGGCAGGGTCGAACATGGCCTTCTTTGAGATCATTCAGGCGATCACAGCGCCTGGGGATGAAGTGCTACTTCCCTTGCCCTTTTACTTCAACCAGGAAATGGCCATCCGAATGCTGGGATGCGTTCCCGTTCCGGTTCCCACGAGGCCAAACTATCAACTGGACCTTGTGGCCTTGGCGCAGGCTGTCACCCCGCGGACCCGGGCGATTGTGACCGTGTCGCCCAATAACCCGACGGGTCAGGTGTATCCGGAATCAGATCTTCGTCGTGTGAGCGACCTCTGCCGGAAACGAGGTCTCTATCATCTCTCTGATGAAGCCTATGAATACTTTGCATGGGAGGATCATCGCCATTTCTCGCCCGGTTCGATACCAGAGAGCGATCCTTATACCGTCAGCTTTTTTTCGTTATCGAAGACGTTTGGATTTGCGGGCTGGCGTATCGGCTACATGGTCATCCCTGAGACGCTGGCGCCCATTCTCAATAAGATTCAGGACACCAATCTGATCTGCGCTCCCCGACCCTCGCAAGCGGCCGCTCTGGCGTGTCTTGAGGTCGGACGTTCTTATTTCGAAGGTCATGCCGAAACGCTGATTGGTTTGAGAAAAGAGGTCTTGATGCGTCTTGAGGCCTTGGGCTCGCTCATTGAGCAGCCTCCGGAGGCTTCGGGCGCGTTTTATGTGTTCCTGAAGATCAGGACGGGCCTTTCAGGTCTCGGTGTTGCGGAGCGCCTGGCGCGGGAATTTGGTGTGGCCGTGATCCCCGGTGAGGCTTTTGGAATGCGCGATGGCTGTTATCTGCGAGTTGCTTATGGGGCTCCTGATTCGGCCTCCGTGATCGAAGGCGTGACACGACTGGTGACCGGCATTCGTGCGATCTGTGAGGGTCCCTGATAACCTTAGGGGATTGATAGGTTTTTTATCGGGAGTCGACATGCGTCTGAATGGCGGAGCATCTGCTCTGGTTTGGTTGGTGGTGGGGCTGATCGGAGCTTCAGCGGTGGGCGCCATCGCTCTCCAGCGCGGAGAGCCGATCAATAGTCTCTGGTTTGTGACGGCAGCCCTTTGTGTCTACGCCATCGGCTACCGTTTCTATGCGCATTTCATCGCGACAAAAGTCCTTGTGCTGGATGCCGAGAAACTGACGCCTGCCATACGCCTCAATGATGGCCGGGACTTCCTCCCCACCAACCGTTGGATTGTGTTTGGTCACCACTTTGCGGCGATCGCAGGTCCAGGTCCCCTGATCGGTCCGACCCTCGCTGCTCAGTTTGGTTATCTCCCGGGAACCCTCTGGATTCTGATTGGCGCCGTCATTGGTGGCTGTGTTCAGGATATGGTGATTCTCTTCTGTTCGCTTCGCCGTGACGGGAGGTCTCTGGGCCAGATGGCCAGGGATGAACTGGGTGTGATTGGAGGGAATACCGCCATGCTGGGGGTCATGTCGATCATGATCATTCTCATTGCCGTTCTGGGCCTGATCGTCGTGAACGCCATGAAGCACAGTCCCTGGGCGACGTCGACCGTGGGCGCAACGATACCAATCGCAATGGTCGTCGGTATCTACATGCATCTTTTAAGGCCGGGTCGGGTAATCGAGTCGACGGTGCTGGGTGTCGGACTCCTTCTTGGGGCCGTATGGGGCGGTAGCGTGATCGAGCATCATTCCTCCTTCCGCGCGTTGTTTGATTTCACGGGGGAATCGCTGGCCTTCATGATCATCGC
>CAYFOC010000040.1:0-6391 GCA_964344615.1 uncultured Methylococcus sp. | reverse complement strand
AAGCTCCTGATGAACGAAGCTGATGTGAAGTTCATTGGCTATGGCGCCATGCTGATGGAGTCTTTCGTGGCCATCATGGCAATGGTTGCGGCAACCGTTCTGGATCCCGGCGTCTATTTTGCTATCAATAGTCCTGCAGGTATTGTGGGGCAGTTGCCACAGGATGCTGTAGCAAAGATTTCGGCGATGGGATTCCCTGTGTCGGTCGAGACCATGCAATCCTTGGCGGCTGCCATGGGGGAAAGCACGCTTTTTGCCCGAACAGGCGGCGCTCCCTCTCTGGCCGTCGGCATGGCAAGTCTCTTTGCTCGGGCGTTCGGGGACAGTCTTCTGGCCCTCTGGTATCACTTTGCCATCATGTTCGAGGCTCTTTTTATCCTCACAACGCTTGATGCCGGAACCCGAGTCGCCCGTTTCATGTTGCAGGACATGCTGGGGAATTGGATTCCAGCTTTGGGTCGGACATCCTGGTATCCCGGCGTGATTCTGACCAGCGGACTGGTGGTCTCGGGTTGGGGCTGGCTCTTGTACAACGGTGTGATTGATCCTTTGGGTGGTGTGAACAGTCTTTGGCCCCTTTTCGGGATCGCCAATCAGATGCTGGCTGGCATTGCTCTGTGTGTAGGGACCACCATTCTCGTGAAGACCGGAAAGGCCCGTTACTTCTGGGTCACCGCGACACCTTTGTCCTGGCTGCTGGTCGTGACCAGTACTGCAGCCATAGAAAAGCTCTTTAGTCCTGAGCTTCGCATCGGATTTCTTGCGCATGCTAAGGACCTCTCGCGCCAGTTGGCCGAAGGAAAGCTTTCGGTTGATATGGCGGCAAAGGCGCCACGTCTGATTTTTAACGATTACCTCGATGCAGGTCTCACACTTCTCTTTGTATCGGTTTCCTGGATTCTGGTGTTTGAGACGATCAGGGCGTGCCGGACCCATTGGCTTGGCGGGACAGGCTCTCCAAAGGCCGGCACCAAAGGTCATCACTGCCCCGAGTGCGTGGGTTAGTTCGGGCGCACTGTCATGGACCGGGCAACGGAGTGCCCGGGACGAATGGATTAGAATGGCAGGTTTCCGCAAACACGGACCTCATCACCATGCCTCACATTTCTTCACAATCGCTTGTCCCTGAGTGGGCGCCTCAATCGGCGGTTTTTCTGGCGTGGCCTTACGCCTCGGGAGATTTTCAGCCCTGGCTTGAGGCGGTCGAGAAGACGTATCTTGAGATTGCTGCAGCGATTGTCCGACGCCAATCCCTGTGGGTGGCGTGCCGTGATGAGTCCCATCGCCAGGCCCTGACGTCAAAGCTTGAGCAGGAGGGGGTCGATCTCTCCCGGATCACGTTCATACCCATGCCCTATAACGATGTGTGGGTCAGGGATACCGCACCCCTCACGGTGAGTCGAGAGGGATCGATCCGGTATCTGGATTTCAGATTCAATGGCTGGGGTGGGAAGTATGAGTGTGCCGATGATGCTCAGATTGCGGCACGGCTTTATGGCTCAGAGGTTTTGCCTCGGATGCCCCTGGATCAGGTTGATTTCGTCCTCGAGGGAGGAAGCATCGAGATTGATGGGCATGGAACGATCATGACCACAACGCGCTGCCTTTTGAATCCGAACCGTAACCCCACCTTTTCCAAGGAAGCGATTGAAGCGGTGTTGCGGGAACGTCTCGGCGGGGAACAGGTGCTCTGGTTGGAACACGGGTATGCCGAGGGCGATGATACGGATGCCCACGTTGATACGCTGGCCCGCTTTTGTACGCCGGATGTCATTGCGTATACCGCTTCCGAGCATGCCGAAGACCCGGTTCATGACGGTTTAGAGCGCATGGAAGCGCAGCTCAAGGCGTTTAAAAATCGCGATAACAAACCCTATCGCCTGGTGCCCCTGCCGATCCCCGCGCCGATTTACAGTGAAGAGGGGGACCGGTTGCCCGCTACGTATGCGAATTTCCTGATTATCAATGACGCGGTTCTGGTTCCGGTCTACGGGGATCCCAATGATGCGGTTGCGCTTCAGCGGCTGGCTTCGATTTTCCCGGGCCGAGAGCTGGTTCCCATTGATTGCGTTCCTCTGATCCGCCAGTACGGAAGTCTTCACTGCATGACCATGCAGTTTCCATCTCCGCATTGAGAATGCCCATGAAATCTTCGATCAACGTTGGTTTTGTCCAGCAACCCTGTGGTGACCATTCACCCCGCCTGAATCTTGAGCGCTCCATCGCCGGCATCAGGGAAGCTCATCGGCAGGGTGCGGAGCTGGTCATTCTTCCTGAACTTCATCTGGGGCCCTATTTTTGTCAGACCGAGGATACGGTCCGATTTGATCTGGCAGAGGCGATTCCCGGACCCACGACGGAAACCTTGTCCAAGGTCGCAGCAGAGTTAGGGGTCGTGATTGTTGCGAGTCTTTTTGAAAAAAGGGCTCCAGGGCTTTACCACAACACCGCTGTCGTCCTTGAAAAGGACGGTCGGATGGTCGGGAAGTACCGGAAAATGCATATTCCTGATGATCCGGGATACTACGAGAAGTTTTACTTCACTCCGGGCGATCTTGGCTTTCATCCGATAGAAACCTCCCTTGGAAAACTTGGCGTCCTGGTCTGTTGGGATCAGTGGTATCCCGAAGCGGCCCGTTTGATGGCGCTTGCCGGTGCGGATCTGCTGATTTATCCAACCGCCATCGGGTGGAACATGGATGACCCCGAGGATGAGCGAGAGCGACAACTGAATGCCTGGATCACCGTCCAACGGGGGCATGCCGTAGCCAATGGACTGCCCGTGATCGCCTGCAATCGGATTGGTCATGAAGATGATCCCAGTGGTCAGTCAAGCGGCATCCGTTTTTGGGGCAATAGTTTTGCCGTAGGACCTCAGGGTGAATACCTCTCCCATCTCAGCGCCGTCGAAGAAACGGTGCAACTGGTCGTCATTGACCGGCAGAGAAGCGAGGATGTGCGTCGAATTTGGCCTTTCCTCAGGGATCGCCGAATTGATGCCTATGAAGATCTGACCCGACGGTTTCGCGATTAGAGGCGAGTGACCGTGGTGCAAGGTGAAAAGCTCTGATGGCGCATCGTAGTGTTCTTTCCCCGGTTCTGCCGAAGGTTGCTGGGGCACCTTTGGCCTGGCAAAACCTCCAAGGCTGTGGCGATGCCCTAGCGCTTGCGCGCTCCATCAAGGGCGACCAGTGCTTGTATCTGGTCGTCACGCGCGATACCCAGACGGCGGTTCGGCTAGAACACGAAATTGGATTTTTCCTGGGGGCAGATGCCAAGGTATTGCATTTCCCGGACTGGGAAACTTTGCCCTACGACATGTTTTCACCCTTGCCTGAGATCGTGTCGGAACGATTGAAATGCTTGGTTGAACTCTCAAGCGCTCAGCATGGTGTCTTATTGGCGCCGGTTTCGACGCTGATGCAACGATTGAGTCCGAAGTCTCATGTTCTGGGGAATTCTTTTTCCTTGAGGCTTGGTGAGCGACTCAATCTTGAGGAAACTCGTTCACGACTTGAATCTGTGAGTTACCTTTGTGTTCAACAGGTCATGCAGCACGGAGAGTTTGCGATCCGGGGCTCTATCCTGGATCTCTTCCCGATGGGAAGTCCGGAACCTTTCCGCATCGAACTTTTCGATGACGAGGTGGAGTCGATTCGTATCTTTGATCCGGAAACCCAGCGTTCTGGGGATAAGGTAGATGACATCAGTCTTTTTCCCGCGCGTGAATTTCCGTTTGATGAGGCGGCGATTCGGCGATTTCGGCAGTCTTTTCGAGAGCAATTTCCTGAATCATCCCAAGGCAAGATCCTTTATCAGGAGGTAACCAAGGGCGTGGCGCCGGGCGGCATCGATTATTACCTGCCGCTGTTTGTTGAATCCACGGAATTGCTGCTGGATTACATTCCGGCCAAAACGCGCATCGTTCTGCACGGGGACGTGCTGGGTGCCGCTGAAGAGTTTTTTGCAGACACGGAGTCCCGCTATCACCTTCGTGAGCAGTATCTTGATCGCCCGCCGCTGACCCCGGACCAGCTTTTCGTGAGTCCGCACCAATTAGCGGAGCGATTCAATCATCACACCCAGATTGTGCTCCCCGGCCCTTCTGATGAAGTGGAATGTGATGCGATCACCTATGCAACGCGCCCGCTTCCTGACCTGAGCCAGAGGGGGCAGGGCAAAGATGCGGAAGATGCATTGGTGGCCTTTCTTCGCGCACGACAGGGCAGAACCCTTTTTGTTGCTGAGACCGCAGGTCACCGCGAGTCCATGCTCGAAAGTCTCGGTCGGCTTGATTTGCGGCCCAGGGTATTTGAGAGCTTTGATCAGTTCATGGGGGCTGAGGATGCCTTAGGGCTAGTGATCGCCCCCATGGATCATGGCCTGTGGCTCGAAGATCCCGACTTTGCCATCATCACGGAAACCCAGCTTTCTGGGGAGAGGGTCCAGCAGCGTCGTCGTCGAAAGGGTTCGGCGGGACAGCGACTGGATCAGGTGCTCAAGAATCTGGAAGAGCTTGAGGTCGGTGCGCCCGTCGTGCATCAGGAACATGGTGTAGGTCGATTCCTCGGCCTGACCAGACTCAGCGTGGGAGATGTCGAAGCTGAATTCCTGACCCTCGAGTACGCCAATCAAGACACGCTCTACGTTCCTGTTTCTTCGCTCCATCTGATTGGTCGTTACAGTGGCGCCAACCCTGAGACGGCGCCGCTGCACAAGCTCGGTGGCGAGCAATGGCAAAAAGCGCGTCGCAAGGCCATGGAGCGCGTTCGCGATGTCGCGGCGGAGCTTTTGGATATCTATGCGAAGCGTGAAGCACGCGTCGGCCATGTGTTTGAAGCCGACAGCGAAGAATACCGAAGCTTCAGCGATGCGTTCCCCTTCGAGGAAACGCCGGATCAGTTGGGGGCGATTGAACAAGTCATGGTAGACATGGCGAGCAAGCGCCCCATGGATCGTGTGATTTGCGGTGATGTCGGATTCGGCAAAACCGAAGTCGCCATGCGGGCAGCATTTATTGCAGTTCAAGGCGGAAAGCAGGTCGCCGTTTTGGTTCCGACCACCCTTCTTGCACAGCAGCACTATCAAAACTTCAGGGACCGATTTGCTGATTGGCCCATTCGAATCGAGACCTTGTCTCGATTCGTTGGAAAGAAGCAGCAGGATCAGGTCATGGCAGATGCAGAAGACGGTAAAGTCGATATCCTCATCGGAACGCACAAGCTGTTGCAGAAGGATCTTGCCTTCAAGGAGCTTGGGCTGGTGATTGTGGATGAGGAACAGCGTTTCGGTGTCAGCCAGAAGGAGCATTTCAAGAAACTTCGTAGCGAAGTCGATTTCCTGACGCTGACGGCAACGCCGATCCCGAGAACGCTGAACCTCGCCATGTCGGGCTTGCGTGACATCTCCATTATCGCTACGCCCCCGCCGAACCGGCATGCCATCAAGACCTTTGTCGCAGAATGGGATGACGGGTTGATCGAAGAGGCGTTGCTCCGTGAAATCAAGCGTGGCGGACAGGTCTATTTTCTGCATAACAAAATTGAGACCATGGAAAAAATGGCTCGGCAGATTGAGGTCCTGGCGCCGATCGCAAAGATACGGATGGCGCATGGTCAAATGCCCGAGCGCGAACTTGAATCGCTGATGCAGGATTTTTACCATCAGCGTTTCAATGTTCTCCTGTGCACGACAATTATCGAAAGCGGCATTGATGTTCCGAGTGCCAATACGATTATCGTCAATCGCGCGGATCAACTGGGCTTATCCCAGTTACACCAAATTCGTGGGCGGGTCGGGCGCTCCCATCATCGTGCCTACGCCTACTTTGTCGTTCCGCCCAAAAGCCTGATGACAACCGATGCCGTCAAGCGACTAGAGGCGATCGCGGCCACGGGAGAGTTGGGCGCGGGCTTTATGCTGGCTTCCCATGATCTTGAAATTCGTGGGGCAGGTGAGTTGTTGGGTGACGAGCAGAGTGGGCAGATTCATGAGGTGGGCCTGAGCCTTTATACCGACCTGCTGGAACGGGCGGTCCGTGCGCTGCAGTCAGGAAAGCCGCTGGATATTGACGCGCTGCCTCAGGATTCGGGCCCTGAAATTGATCTGCAGGCGCCGGCCTTGATTCCGGAAACCTACCTGGGTGACGTTCATGTGCGGTTGGTCTTCTACAAGCGTATGGCCAATGCGCGTGACGAAGAGGATCTCCGTGCCCTCCAGATCGAGATGATTGATCGGTTTGGTCTGTTGCCCGTCCCTCTCAAGACGCTCTTTGCCGTGACGGGCCTCAAGCTTCGGGCGGAACGCCTGGGGATTCGAAAAATTGAGGCCGGCGCCCAGGGAGGACGTTTCCTGTTTGGCGAGAATCCGGAAATCGAACCGATGTCTATCA
>CAYFOC010000039.1:0-11693 GCA_964344615.1 uncultured Methylococcus sp. | reverse complement strand
CAGTCAATCGCGAGCCCTCCTTCCTTGAGTTGCAGCGCATCGACACAGTCATGAAGCAAAACCGAAACGTGCGACGGAGTCCCCTTATCCATCACAACGACAAGCTACCGAGCTCCGGTGAAAGGTCATCTTCGTCTGCCTGCTCTTCATCGATCCACGCATCGCGCGCTGCCACCCAGCCTGCTTCGTCCCAAATTTCAAATTTGTTGCCTTGACCTATGAGAGCCGTTCTTCGCTCCAGCCCGGCAAAATTTCGAAGAGGCTCAGGAATGAGAAAGCGGCCCTGACCATCCAGCTCGCACTCTGTCGCGTGACCAATGAGCAATCGCTGCAACCGTTTGGCTTTTTTGTTCAGGGCCGGCAGCTTCACCAGCTTCCTTTCGATCTCTTCGAATTCGGGCAGCGGATAGAGCAAAAGGCATTTATCAAGGCCAACCGTGACAACCAACTGGTTGTCACAGCAATCACTCAACTCAGCGCGATAACGGGTAGGAACCGCTAAACGCCCTTTGTCGTCGAGATTGATTGAACTGACACCTCTAAACACCCTGCTCCCTCACTCCCCATTTCCCCCCACATTTCCCCACTTCCCACCACTTCTCGCGAATATAGAAAGACTCGCAACACAAGTCAAGCGCCTGATTCAGGGCTCACGAAAGATGAAGATATGAATCGCAGAAATGATCTAAGTATCAGATGGTTAAAAAGCCACCCATCCGGGACAGAGAAAGGTCGCCCGCCAGACACACAACCCCATGCGGGGCACACCGGAGAGACAGAGAGAAAAAATGGAAGGGATTCAAGACCCCAGAAAGCACAATGCCCGCAAAAGCGGGCATTGTGTGTGAGGCGCCCGGGGCGCCCTATTTGTACCGAATCAGTGGTGAGCCCCGCCTGAAGCAGGCGGCTCATCACCCGGCAGCACGCTACTCTTCACCAAGCCAGAGTAAAGAGGGCACCACTGGGTCTTAGCCGTGTAAATCAGACCGATACCAATGAGAAGAAGGGCAATATTGGCCAGAAAAACAGAGACCAGCACCATTCCGATGCCAACGTAGTAACGCAGCTTCTGTTCCTTGCTGCCGACATTGAATTCGCGCTTGAGAGCGCGCTTGTAATCAAAACTCATTTCATTCTCCCGGAATTAGGTAGGCTCCAAACTGTCATTTTGCGTCTTAAAGCAAAGCCAATCAAGGCGATTCAGCTAAAATGCCGCATGGACATCACCTCTATCATCGAGCCCCTGAATACCGCTCAACGCCGGGCCGTTTGCGCCGAGGTACCGTCAGTGCTTGTGCTTGCGGGCGCTGGCAGCGGCAAAACCCGCGTACTCGTTCACCGAATCGCATGGCTTGTGAAAGCCGAATCTATCCCGCCCCAGCGCATTCTGGCCGTCACCTTCACCAATAAGGCGGCTCGAGAAATGCGTAACCGCATCGAAGAGTTGCTGTCGATTTCTACCCATGATCTCTGGATTGGCACTTTTCACGGGCTTGCGCATCGCCTGCTAAGGCGTCACGCCACGGAAGCGAGGCTGCCCTCGGGCTTCCAGATTCTGGACTCGGATGATCAACAGCGCATTATCAAAAGGATCATACGAAGCCTCCAGCTTGATGAAAGCCGCTGGCCTCCACGCCAGGCCCAATGGTTTATCAATGCCCACAAGGAGGAAGGGCGACGTGCACGCAGCCTTCCCCTGGCAGGGGATCCTTATGAACGCCAGATGATTGAGGTCTACAAGGCGTATGAAGAACTCTGCGACCGATCCGGACTTGTGGATTTCGCTGAGCTTCTGCTGCGCAGCCTGGAGCTACTCCAGGAGAATCAAGAGCTTCTGGATTTCTACCGGCGAAAATTCAGCCATGTTCTGGTTGACGAGTTCCAGGACACCAATCGCATCCAATACGCGTGGCTCCGTCTGCTGACACAGGATCAACAGAGCCTGTTTGTCGTCGGCGATGACGATCAGTCTATTTACAGTTGGCGAGGCGCACAGGTTGAGAATCTTCACAAGTTTCAGAAAGACTACGCCCACCATGACGTAGTCCGCCTTGAACAAAACTATCGATCAACAGGAACCATCCTCGCCGCCGCCAACGCGCTGATCAGCCACAATAGTGACCGCCTTGGAAAAGAGCTTTGGACGGAAGATGGGCAGGGTGAAGCCATCTCTCTTTACACTGCCTTCAATGAACAAGATGAAGCCCACTTCGTTGCGCGAAGAATTCAGGCCTGGTCCGAACAGGGCAATCTGAGAAGCGAATGCGCCATTCTCTATCGATCCAACGCTCAATCGCGACAATTTGAAGAAAAGCTCATCGCTCTCGGCATCCCCTATAAGGTTTACGGGGGACTTCGGTTTTTTGAACGTCAGGAGATCAAGGACGCGCTGGCTTATCTTCGAATGGCGGGAAACCCGGATGACGATGCCTCTTTTGAACGTATCGTCAACACCCCAACCCGAGGCATAGGCCCCAAGAGCCTTGACCTGATTCGCGGATTGGCACGTCAGGAGGGTATATCCCTTTGGCATGCCACCCAGAGAATTTCTCAGGACCCAACCCTTCCAGGCCGCGCCAGAAACCCTCTGATCGCCTTTATTGGCTTGATGAGCGAACTGATCCACGAGGGGAGCGACTTGCGCCTCTCAGAGAGAACGTCGGATTTGTTATCCCGCTCTGGCCTCCTTGAGCATTACCGAAAAGAGAAGGGAGAACAGGCGGAACAGCGAATGGAAAATCTTGCCGAACTGGTCAACGCAACTCGGCAGTTTGAAAATGAACCCACGCTGGATCCCGATTTACCGGTCATCGATCAATTCCTTGCCCACGCAGCCCTCGAATCGGGGGAAAGCCAGTCGGAACCCTCCAATGACTGCGCGCAACTGATGACACTCCATGCTGCAAAAGGATTGGAGTTCGAATTGGTATTCGTTGTAGGAATGGAGGAAGGCCTGTTTCCAAGCCTTCAGAGCCTTGAAGATCCTGGTCGACTGGAGGAAGAACGCCGTCTTTGCTACGTCGGACTGACGCGTGGGCGCAAGAAACTGATTCTCTGTCATGCGGAGTCGCGTCGACTCTATGGGAAAGAAAGCTACCCACGCCCATCGCGCTTCTTAAGGGAAATTCCTTCCAATCTTATAGAACCGGTCAGAATGGGCAGCCCGCAATCCCGGACCATGAACGACTATCAACGTGCTGCAGCCGAGAGTTCCACGGGACTTCGAATTGGCCAACAAGTCACTCACGCAAAATTCGGGGCCGGAGTCATTCTCAATGCCGAAGGCGAAGGGAATCAGGCACGCGTCCAGGTCAGCTTTTCTCAACATGGCGTGAAGTGGCTCATGTTGGCTTATACGACCCTCACCCCCCTGAACTAACCGTGAAGTCGCCCTATAAACTGGTCATCTTTGACTGTGATGGGACACTCGTTGACACGGAACGCGTCGGCAATCAGGTGATCGTCGAGTGCCTCAACGAAATGAACCACAAGATCACGCTGGAGGAGGCGCTGACGGCATTTGCCGGCCGCAAGATGGGTGACACGCTGGCTCTCATCGAGCAACGAATCGGGCACAAATTGCCTACAAAGTTCCTTGATGATCTTCGCCATCGAATGGCCATTGCATTCCAAGAAAGGCTAACCCCAATGCCGGACGTGCCACTGGCGCTCGACGTCCTGCAACGCGCAGGTGTCCCCTGCTGCGTTGCCTCCAATGGCCCTCATGAAAAAATGGAAGTCAGCCTCGGCGTAACGGGACTTACACGCTATTTCGGTCCTCATATCTTCAGCGCCTATGAATGCAACAACTGGAAGCCAGACCCAGGTTTGTTTTTCTTTGCCGCCGAAAGAATGGGGATCCCCCCTAATGAATGCGCCGTTGTGGAGGACAGTGCCTTTGGCGTCAGGGGAGGCATTTCAGCGGGAATGACCGTGTTTGGCTATGCGCCGCGCGATGACGGCATGGCCCTCAGAAACCTGGGCGCTCGGGTCTTTCATCAGATGAAAGACTTGCCAGAACTCCTGGGCTACGAGCCATCAAAAACCTGAGGAGCCTGAAGAAAAACAGTCCATATTCCATTTGACAGATTGGCACCTTATACTTGTGCCAGCGAAAAGCCACGCACTAGGCCCTGCGATTGGGTCATAACCAAACTAAAATTCACTTCGAGGGGAAAGACATGAAAGTCCGTAATCTGACGAAAAGCGTACTCGTCGCACTGGTGGTCTCAAGCCCGATGGCCGGAGCAGACACGCAGTACCCTGCCGCTGATTTCCAGCCTCAGATCATCAAGCAGGATCAGGAACTGATCTCCAAGACGTCTAGTGTCACGTCTTCCAGCACTTCCTCCTCAAACTCATCTTCCAGCAGCTACAGCGCTCCTGTGAAGCATGAAGTCTCTTCATCTGTCGCTTCTGCACCGAAGAAGGAAGAAGATTCCAACCTGACCTACCTCCTGATCGGCCTTGGCGTTGCCGCTGGCGCATTCTTCCTGACTCGCGGCAAGGGCGCATCAGCCGGTGCAGCAGCTCCCGTCGCAGCTCCCGCACCCCAGGCTCCGGCTGCTGGCAATGGCCAGACCGGCGTAGCCAAGTATCTTGCTAGCCAGGCAGACACGGCTCCGGCTGCTGCAAAGACGGGCGTACAGAAATATCTCGAAACCCTCCCGGCCTCAGCTCCGGCGGCAGCACAGACTGGCGTAGCCAAGTACATTTCTTCTTTGCCTGCAACTGAAGCGAAGGCAGCTCCCGCCGCTGCAGCAGCTCCTGCAGCAGCAAAGGGACCGACCGGCGTCGAAAAGTACATCGCAAGCAACACCCCGGCAGCGGCTGCCGCTCCTGCGGAGACGGGTGTTTCCAAGTACCTTAAAGCTCAGGGTCTCGCTGCTTAAGCAGAGGCTATGCTTGAACGGAGGCGGGTTTACCCGCCCCGTTCCCCGGGACCCTGCGGACCATACCTTAGCGGGTTCCATGCCCCAAAGGACAGAGGATCAGCTAGAGTTCCTTTGATCCGAATAGGACGCGTGTTGACAGGAATCGGAGTTCTGACTTAAATTCGGAAACAGTGCATTGATGTAAATGCATCGCACGCGAGCTTTTAACTAAACCATAAACAAGACTATCGGAGAGATAACAATGGCAAGACCATTAATTCAGCTGGCTCTGGACTCCCTGGACAACGCCACTACTTTCAAGCTCGCTACCTTGGCGGCTCCTTATGTTGACGTTCTTGAGATCGGCACCCCGAACATCAAGGCCAATGGCCTTCCTTTGGTTCGCGAACTGAAGAAGAAGTTCCCGAACAAGCTGCTCCTCGTCGACCTCAAGACCATGGACGCGGGTGAATACGAAGCGTCTCCGTTCTTCGAAGCTGGCGCTGACATCGTGACCGTTCTTGGCGTTTCTGGCCTGCCCACCATCGCTGGTGTTATCAAGGCTGCTAACAAGTACAACGCTGAAGTACAGGTTGACCTGATCAACGTTCCTGACAAGGCAGCATGTGCTCGTGAATCTGCAAAGCTCGGCGCTCAGATCATCGGTGTTCACACCGGTCTCGACGCACAGGCAGCTGGCCAGACCCCGTTTGCAGACCTTCAGCTCGTTGCTAAGCTCGGCCTGCCGGTTCGCATCTCTGTTGCTGGCGGCATCAAGCAGTCAACCGCTCAGCAGGTTGCACGCTCAGGCGCTGGCATCGTTGTAGTTGGCGCAGCTATCTACGGCGCACCGAACCCGGCTGACGCAGCACGCGAAATCCGCGGCCTGATCGAGGCAGCATAAGATGGGTCATCGTCGGCTCATTCTCGACAAGATCGATAGCATCCTTGATGCTACTGATGTCGCACTCGACAAAGAGTTGACGAGCTTGGTTGATTCGGCGTCCCGCATCTTTATTGCGGGCGCCGGTCGCTCAGCTCTGGTTGCACGATTCTTCGCCATGCGTCTTATGCATGGTGGATACAACGTTTTCGTGGTCGGTGAAATCGTAACCCCCAGCATCAGCAAGGACGACCTTCTGATTGTTATCTCGGGTTCAGGTGAAACCGAAACCATGTTGGCGTTTGCCAAGCGCGCGAAGGAACTGGGAGCTAAGCTTGTCCTGATCTCTTCACGGACGAGTTCGACCCTCGGCGATCTCTCGGATCGTGTCATCACGATCGGCAAGCCCGAAATGTATACCAAAGTAGTCGGCATGCCGATGGGTACCGTTTTCGAGCTGTCCACGCTGACCTTCTTGGAAGCAACCATCTCTCATATCATTCATGAGAGAGGCATACCCGAAGAAGAGATGCGTGCGCGTCACGCGAACCTCGAATAAGAAGCCTCGGCTTTCTTTCAGAAAAACCGGCCTTGTGCCGGTTTTTTTGTACCCACAAAGAAACCGCATCAGAGCCCTTCTGCTTCGATTTATAGACCACCCCCAACCCAAGGCCGCATGGCCACCTATAAAACAGCCAGAAACAGCCCATAGACGCCAGCATGCCATGGCCAGCACACCAGCATTCGACCCAACATCAGTGACTCGAATTAATTCTGCGCATAAAAAAGGCGGGCAATGCCCGCCTTTTTTCAGAACGTACAGCTCTTACTTAATCACAGGATCCAGAGATCCAGAAGCGTAACGGTCTGTCATCTCAGCCAGAGTAACCGGCTTGATTTTGCCTGCATTACCAGCGGTACCGAATGCTTCATAACGATCCTTACAGATCTGCTTCATGCCCTTGGTGGCAGCCGTCAGGAACTTACGGGGATCGAATTCCTTCTTGTTCTCAGCGAAGAACTTGCGAATTGCACCCGTTGAAGCCATACGCAGGTCAGTATCAATATTGACCTTGCGGACACCGTGCTTGATGCCTTCGACGATTTCCTCAACAGGAACGCCGTAAGTTTCGCCCATCGCACCGCCATACTCATTGATGACCTGCAGCCAGTCCTGCGGAACCGAGGACGAACCGTGCATCACGAGATGGGTACCAGGGATACGCGCATGAATCTGCTTGATGCGCTCGATAGCAAGAATTTCACCCGTCGGAGGACGCGTGAACTTGTATGCACCGTGCGAAGTACCAATAGCGATTGCCAGAGCATCTACCTTGGTCTTCTTCACAAAATCGGCAGCTTCTTCAGGATCCGTAAGGAGCTTGGAGTGATCAGCATCACCGTGCTCCAAGGAACCGAGGCAACCCAGCTCACCTTCAACGGAAACACCACATGCGTGCGCCAAAGAGGCAACACGGCTGGTTACTTCAACGTTGTAGTCGTAAGAGGATGGGGTTTTCGCATCTTCAAGAAGCGAGCCATCCATCATGACTGAACTAAAGCCGCTCTGAATTGAACGGAAGCAAACAGCCGGAGATGCGCCGTGATCCTGATGGATACAGATCGGAATTTCCGGGTAGGTTTCAAGTGCAGCGTACATCAGGTGACGCAGGAACGCTTCACCAGCGTACTTGCGGGCACCCGCAGAGATCTGGACGATCACTGGGCTGTCAGTTTCCTGAGCCGCTTCCATGATGGCCTGGATCTGCTCAAGGTTGTTAACGTTAAACGAAGGAACGCCGTAGCTATGCTCAGCGGCGTGATCGAGGAGCTGTCTAAGTGAGATAAGCGCCATGATTAGTTCTCAGTAGAAAGGATTAGCAAAACAGGGCGTTTCCCGGTGGAAACGCCCTGCTGCGGTCATCAGAAGAGAGCTTCGACGTGCTTGACGACGTTCTCAACGGTGAAGCCGAACTCCTTGAAGAGTTCGCCAGCCGGTGCAGATTCGCCGAAGCGGTCCAGACCGATTACCTTGCCGTTGGAGCCGGCGTACTTCCACCATGCATCGGTCACACCCGCTTCAACAACCACGCGACGGGTGACTGAAGGCGGCAGAACGCTATCACGGTAAGCCTGATCCTGCTTCTCGAAGACGTTGGTCGACGGAATAGAAACAACGCGGACCTTCTTGCCCTTTTCGCCGAGCGCTTCCTTGGCCTTGATGGCCAGTTCAACTTCGGAACCGGTAGCAATGATGATAGCTTCAGGAGCGCCCTGGCTGTCAGCCAGCACGTAACCACCCTTGGCGATCGCAGCAATCTGCTCAGCAGTACGCGGAACGTGCGGGAGATTCTGACGCGAGAAGATCAGCGTAGAAGGACCATCCTTACGTTCAATCGCAGACTTCCAGCAGACAGCACTTTCTACTGCGTCAGAAGGACGCCATACCGCCATGTTGGGAATCAGGCGCAGGGTCGCAATCTGTTCAACCGGCTGATGGGTCGGGCCGTCTTCGCCAAGACCGATAGAGTCATGAGTGAAGACGAAGATGTTGCGGATCTTCATCAGAGCAGCCATACGCAACGCGTTGCGGGCATATTCTGAGAACATCAGGAAGGTTGCGCCGTAAGGAATGAAGCCACCGTGAACGGTCGCACCATTCTGGATCGCCGCCATACCGAACTCACGTACACCGTAGTAAACGTAGTTACCGTTATGACCCGGAGCATTCACATCGCGGCAACCAGACCACAAAGTCAGGTTAGAACCCGCGAGGTCAGCTGAGCCGCCCAACAGTTCAGGAAGCAGAGGACCAAAACCATTCAGAGCGTTCTGTGATGCCTTACGGCTAGCAATGGTTTCACCCTTTGCATCAACCGCTGCTACGAAAGCCGCAGACTTTTCAGCCCAGTCACGCGGCAGATCGCCCGCCATACGGCGTTCGAATTCAGCAGCCAACTCAGGATGTTCGCGACGGTACTTTTCAAAGCGATCATTCCAATCGCCTTCGACCTTGGCGCCAATTTCCTTAGCGTCCCAACCTTCATAAACGTCTGCAGGAATTTCGAACGGAGCCGACTTCCAGCCGAGGTTTTCGCGGGTCAGCGCGATTTCGTCATTGCCCAGCGCCGCACCATGACATTCTTCCTTACCCTGCTTATTCGGGGAACCGAAGCCGATGATGGTCTGGCAGCAGATGATGGACGGACGATCCTTTACGGAACGTGCTTCCTCAATCGCCTTCTTGATGGCTTCCGGATCGTGACCGTCAACCTTTGAAATGACATGCCAGCCGTACGCTTCGAAACGCTTCGGCGTGTTGTCAAGGAACCAACCGGTAACATCACCGTGACCGCGAACTTCGCCGTCGATGGAGATATTGTTGTCGTCGTAGAAAGCGATCAGCTTGCCCAGCTTCATGGAACCAGCAAGTGAACACGCTTCGTGAGAGATGCCTTCCATCAAGCAACCATCACCTAGGAACACGTAGGTGTAGTGGTCAACGATGTCATGACCTGGCTTGTTGAACTGACCCGCGAGCGTACGCTCTGCAAGAGCCATACCCACAGCATTGGTAATACCCTGACCCAGCGGACCAGTGGTGGTTTCAACGCCCGGGGTATAACCGTACTCAGGGTGACCCGGAGTCTTGGAATGCAGCTGACGGAAGCGCTTCAGCTCTTCGATCGGCAGCGCGTAGCCAGTCAGGTGCAACAGGGAGTAGATCAGCATCGAGCCGTGGCCATTAGACAGGACGAAACGGTCCCGATCCGGCCAACTGGGATTCGCAGGGTTGTGGCGAAGGTAATCATTCCACAAAACCTCAGCAATATCAGCCATACCCATAGGCGCACCCGGATGACCGGAGTTGGCTTTCTGTACGGCATCCATGCTCAAAGCGCGGACGGCGTTCGCAAGTTCTCGGCGCGACGGCATGTTGGTCTCCTTAAAAAGTGGTTGTTGAATGGATTGTTAATAAATCTGGAACGGACAATTATCCAACAGGAAGCACTATTTTGTCACGATTCCTATAACCATATAACGGGAGGCGCGCACGGGCGCCATCTCGATGCCAGCGTGGACGGATCAACGCACACGCATGACCCTCCGCATTGTTCGGGTTGGACACTCTAAGGGTTGCGCAACATAAGTAGAAGTAAGACTTGCTTACTCGAATGATAAGATATCCCTGATGATAGGGAGGCATAGGCGGCTTGGCCCCATGCAGCGCAGGCCCCTGCCCTTCAATATGGAGGAACCAGAGTGAACATTACCCTCAGACAACTGCAGGTTTTTGAACGAGTAGCACGGCGACTCAGCTTCACGCGAGCGGCCGAAGAGCTCTATCTCACCCAACCGGCTGTTTCCATGCAAATCAGGCAACTGGAAGAAGCGGTCGGACTTCCCCTGTTTGAACGATTAGGGAAAAAGATTTATCTCACCCAGGCAGGAGACGAACTCTACCAGTTAAGTCGATCCATTGCGCACCAACTGGATGAGGCGGAAGCCCTGATTGAAGAAATGAAGGGCACTGAAGCCGGTCGCCTCAAGGTTTCCGTAGCCAACACCGTCCACCATTTCGCCATTCGACTTCTCGGCGAATTCTGCCGAAGGCATCCTAAGGTCCGCGTGAGCTTCAAGGTAACCAACCGCAAGGGGTTGCTCCAAAACCTTGAAGACAATGAGGCGGATCTCTTGCTCATGGGACAACCGCCCGATCACCAGGATCTTGAGACCGAATCTTTCCTGATCAACCCTCTGGTCATCATCGCCCCCAGAAATCATCCTTTGGCGGGAAGAAAAGCCATTCCGCTGACCGAGCTCGAGCATGAAAATTTCATCATGAGGGAGATCGGCTCGGGTACGCGCAACTCGGTAGAACGATTCCTTGCAGAACGTGGCGTCCACCTCACGGTGAGCATGGAAATGAATACCAATACCGCCATCAAGCAAGGCGTGGAAGAGGGGCTCGGGCTGGGCATCGTATCCATCCACACCCTGGATCGCGAACTGGAGAGTCAAACGCTGGCCATCCTCGACGTCGAAGCGTTTCCCATTATTCGGCAATGGTTCATGGTGCACAGGGCTGGAAAGCGTCTCTCAGCCATCGCAACGGAGTTCGCCGATTTCGTCCGTCACGAAGCCCAGAACTTCGTTCGACAAGACCTCATAAAGGCTGCGCTCGGCCATCGACTCGACGAACTGAACGAGCCTTAGGCAAGATCAGCAAGTTTGAGATTATCGATCAGTCTGGCCTTTCCCAGACGAGCCGCCACCAGAATCACGAGGGACTCCGCCGCATCACTCCCCACGGGTAGGGCAAGGTCCTCCGCCCGGCGGACCGCGAAATAATCGACGTTGAATCCTGCCTCGGATAGCCGATTCAAGCCCTCAGCCTCCGAGGCCTCGGGTGATACTTGCTCATACTTCAGCCCTCGAGCCACCGTGACCAACGTCTCGTAGATCTTCGCGGCATCGCTCCTCTCTTTCGGACTGAGGTAGGCGTTTCTTGAACTCATGGCCAGCCCGCTTTGCTCACGCACCGTCGGGACACCATGAATGTCGATCGGAAGATTGAGATCCGTAACCATCTGACGAATCACCCGTAACTGCTGAAAATCCTTTTCGCCAAACAGGGCGCAATCGGGACCCACCATATTGAAGAGCTTCAACACCACGGTGGCTACGCCTTTGAAATGCCCGGGACGGAAGGCGCCACACAGCGTCTCGGAAAGGACCGGCACATTCACGGCGGTCATCTCGGAAAGAGGCCTCGGGTAAACCTCGTCAACGTCAGGCATGAAAAGGATATCCGCCCCGACCGATTCCAGCGCCGACACATCTTCCTGAGGTGTTCTGGGATAACTTCCAAAATCTTCCGCAGGTCCAAACTGTGTCGGATTCACAAAAATCGTGGCCACCACACGCTCGGCATG
>CAYFOC010000038.1:0-11894 GCA_964344615.1 uncultured Methylococcus sp. | reverse complement strand
TTCTGCGCACGTTGCAGTGCGCGAAGGGCATTGATCATGCCCTCTTTCCCCGCAAGTCTTGCACCGCCCTCATCGGCACGAAATTCGCGCCAGCGTGAAAAGCCCATGACGATCATGGTTGCAAGGATAGAAAGCACCAGCTGCGAGATCATCTGGACGATGTAGTAGGCAGGGCCGACGCCGCCCCGATTATCGTCTGAACGAGTGAGGGCCCGGTCGACAATGAATCCTGCCACACTGGCAAGGAAGTAAACGAAGGTGTTCACGACGCCTTGCAGAAGTCCCATCGTGACCATGTCTCCATTGGCCACATGACTCATTTCATGCCCAAGAACTGCCTCGACCTCTTCAGGCCGCATCCGTTCGAGAAGACCTGTGCTGACTGCAACCAATGCGTTATCACGGCTCATGCCTGTGGCGAAGGCGTTGGGTTCATGGGCCTGGAAAATTCCGACTTCGGGCATGCCAATACCCAGCTTCTTGGACTGGCGGGATACGGTTTCTACCAGCCATGATTCGGTTTGGTTGCTTGGCGATCCGATCACATAGACGCCCATGGACTGTTTCGCCATCCATTTAGACATCATCAGCGATATGAAGGACCCGCTCATGCCAATCACGGCAGAGGAGAGGAGCAGGTTCTCAAAATTGATTGAGAGTCCGTGATTATAGAAATACTGTCCAAGGCCAAAGAGGTGAAAGAGAACACTGATCAGCAAGAGAACAGCGGCGTTGGTCAGAAGGAAAAGAAAAATTCGCATGACACGGATCCGTGGTTGTAGTGGCTTAGTCCATAATGAGGCCATCTTTCCAAAAATCAAGAAAGCGTCTTTCTCTATGGACCTACTCTCCGATTTTCCGAGCTTATCCTCATTGCCAAGAATATTGGCGCACGTCATGGTTCTCTTGTCTGGATCCGCAGTAGGAGTGTCGGATGAATCTCCCGGGTCTACGGTGGGATATATTCGAGTTCCTCAAGGTCTCAAGGTGACGGTCTACGCGTCAGCGGTGGAGGGGGCGCGATCCATGACAGTCGGTGATGACGGGACCCTTTTTGTCGGTACCCGTGATACGGGGCGCGTCTATGCCATTCGTGATGAAAATGGTGATGGCGTTGCTGACAAGACTCGTGTTCTGGTCGAGAATCTTGTTTTCCCTAATGGTGTCGCCGTTATACGTGGCAATCTCTACATCGCGGACATGACAGGTATCCGCCGTGTCCCGGCTAGCCAGCTCAAAAGTCCAGATCCGGTCAGGCCCGAGACCGTATTCGAAGGATTTCCTGGCAAGAAACACCACGGCTGGAAATACATGAAGGCGGGTTCCGATGGAAATCTCTATCTGGCCGTAGGGGTACCTTGCAACATCTGCCGACCTGAGGGGCCCTACGAGGGGCGGCTGATTCGAATAGATCCAAATCATCCTTCTCCCGTCGTTCTCGCAGAAGGCTTGCGCAACAGTGTGGGACTGGAGTTCGGTTCTGGACCCAATGATATCTGGCTGACGGATAATGGTCGTGACTGGCTGGGCGATGATTTGCCACCCGATGAACTCAATCACTGGACGGGATCGCCTTCTCATTTCGGTTATCCCGCATGCCATGGCAAGGGAGTGAAGGATCCTGAATATGGAGAGGAGGGTGGCTGCTTCAGCAAGACGCCTCCTGCCTGGGAGTTCAAGGCTCACGTCGCTGCACTGACACCCCATTTCTACCGAGGGCGAATGTTGCCGGATTCCTATCAAGGACAGATGCTGGTCATACAGCACGGTTCCTGGAATCGATCCGTGCCTGACGGCTATCGGATTGCATTGCTTCGCTTCTCGGAGGGGAAACCGGTCGCCGAAGAGGTATTTGCTGACGGCTGGTTAAATTCAGAAGGTAAGGTGCTTGGCCGCCCCGCCGATCTTCTTGAATTGCCCGATGGATCCCTATTGGTTTCAGATGATTATGCGGATCGGATCTATCGCATTAGTACAGCGACATCATCTAACTAAATTCAAGAGAAACCATGAACACTTCATACCCGGAGCATCAGTTCCATGGCGCCTTTGCCGAGGAATACAGCTTTCTGAAAATCATCTGTCCTGGGATCGTTGATTGTGCACAACAATCAGCCCATCGGCTTTCTGAAGTTCCGGCGCGAGGCGATGGAACCGTGCTTAAGGTTCTGGAGGTTGGGTGTGGCACAGGATTATCCACACGGGCCTTCCTTGATGCGAGAGCCGATATCACCATCGAGGCCATGGATAATGCGCCGACCATGCTTGACCAGGCTAAGGTCAATCTTTCAGAGGAGATTGCTTCGGGTCGATTTACGCTTCATCTAAATGATGCACTGGCTCACCTGGAAAAACTGCCATCCGCCAGTTTCGATGTGGTGATCAGTAATTATGCAATCCACAACTTTCTCCATGACTACCGTGGCCGTGTCATTCCCGAAATCTATCGGGTCTTGAAGGCGGGTGGCACCTTCATCAATGGAGACCGCTATGGCCTTGATGATCCTGTCTCGCACCTCAAGGTGCTTCAGGATGAAGTGCGTGGGTATTTTCGTGTGTTCAAGGAGATGAATCGCTGGGATCTCATCGAGGATTGGGTTTTGCATGTATTGAGCGATGAATCGCTCGATCACGTCATGCGTTTGACGCCGAGTCTCGAGCAGTTGGCGGCGGCAGGCTTTGACGACACTCAAATCATCTATCGGGAAGGGATCGATACGGTGCTTGCCGCTACGAAAGGAGACGGTATCGGATGAGCCGCCAGCCACGCGTGATCTACCGCTGTACCGAGTGTGGGCATGCTCAGCCAAAATGGGCAGGGCAATGCCCAGGATGTTCGAACTGGAATACGCTTGTCGAATCCTTGGAAGACCGCACTCCCGCACAGGGCATTCGTGTCGGTGGGTACGCGGGTAATACAGGGAGCGCGTCTCCAGTTTCCCTCTCCAGCGTCAAGGCAGAATCCATACAGCGGCACACGTCCGGGCTTGAGGAATTTGATCGCGTTTTGGGAGGAGGGCTCGTTGAAGGCTCTGCAATCCTGATCGGCGGGGATCCGGGAATCGGTAAATCCACCTTGCTGCTTCAGACCGCTTCGGCTCTGAGTCAGGGTAAATCTGTTCTCTATGTAACCGGTGAGGAATCGATCAGTCAGGTAAGCCTCAGAGCGCAAAGACTGCAGTTGCTGGTTGACCAGGTACAGATTCTCGCCGAAACAGAGCTTGAGCGAATTCTGTCGCTCGTTCAGACCATGTCTCCGGATTATCTGATCATCGACTCGATTCAGACCGTCTTCAGCAGTTTGCTGCAGTCCGCCCCAGGTTCCGTGGCGCAGGTTCGGGAGTGTGCTGCACAACTGGTTCGCTTCGCCAAGCAAACCAAAACGACTGTCTTTCTGGTCGGTCACGTCACCAAAGAGGGGGCCCTTGCTGGCCCGCGTGTGCTCGAACACATGGTGGATACGGTTCTTTACTTCGAAGGCGACAGCAGTAGTCGTTACCGGGTCATTCGCGGATTTAAAAACCGATTCGGAGCCGTCAACGAATTGGGCGTCTTTGCGATGACTGAAGCCGGGCTTAAAGAGGTACGCAATCCTTCTGCTATTTTCCTGTCTCGGGGTGAAAGCGAAACACCCGGTAGTGTGGTCATGGTGATGCGTGAAGGTACGCGATCCATGCTGGTTGAGGTACAGGCCCTTGTTGATGAATCTCAGGTTCCATCACCACGCCGTGTCGCCGTTGGGATGGATGGCAATCGATTGGCCATGTTGCTGGCCATCCTTCATCGTCATGGCGGAGTTCCCATTTTTGGGCAGGATGTCTTTGTTAACCTGGTGGGGGGGCTTAAACTTCAGGAGACTGCCGGGGATCTTGCAGTCATTTTGTCGGTCATCTCCAGTTTCCGTGATCGGCCCATCCCGAATGATTGGGTTGTGTTTGGCGAACTTGGGCTGAACGGCGAGGTCAGGCCTGTCCAGAACGGCGAGGAGCGTTTGCGCGAGGCGGCGAAGCATGGCTTTAAACATGCTTTGATTGCTCACCGGAACGCCTCTGCTCAGGCACACCCTGGACTGACATTACATCCTGTCAAAACGCTTGCCGAAGCCATCCAGATTCTCAGGGAATAGGCCCGGACCGAGATTGCACGCGCCCGATGGGGGGTAAGCGCGCTAGAATTACGCCCATTGATGGAATAGGGGAATCCATGATGACTCGCTATGTAAGAAGAGGGTTTACAGTCTGCATGCTGACGTTGTCAGTCGTTGCGGCCCTTTCAGCAACTGGCTGTACGACTGTCGCCGAGCGTGCCCAAGCAACCGAGCAGACGCTTGCTGCCGCTGGTTTCAAAGTAAAGCTTGGGTCGACGGCCGACCAGCTTGCCCATATACAAACTCAAACGCAGATGAAGCTCGTGCCGCATGAAAAGGACGGCAACGTTTACTACATTTATGCGGACGCGCAGAACTGTCGTTGCCTCTATTGGGGTAACGAGGATGCTTACCAGCGCTACCAGCAACTCGCTTTTCAAAAGGAAATCGCTGACGAGCAACGTCAGGCCGCTTCCATGAATCAAGCGGCAATGATGAATTGGGGGATGTGGGGTATGGGTCCTTGGATGTACTATTGACCCGAAACTACGTCATCAAGACAGCAGCACTAACCAAGACAAGAATTAAAGGCCACGTCATGAAACACCAAACTGTTCTCCCCGTATTGACAGCAGGGATACTCACTCTTACTGCACTCTCTTCCGCTATGGCGGCAGAAGACCCCCAGATCAATGCGCAAAGGGGTTCACAGGTCTTCACCGAGAACTGTGCGAGTTGCCATGGAGCAGATCTGGGCGGTTATCTGGCGCCAGCGTTGAATAGCGAACGACTCAAGGGTCGTAGCGCGACATCGCTTCGAACGATGGTGATGGCAGGTTCGTTTGATACGCTGATGCCACCCTTTGTCGGGAAACTGAGCGATGAAGACATTCGCTCGGTGGTGAAATATATTTCAACAACGCCCAAGCTAAATCCTGACTGGACCATCGACGACATCAAAAAGTCGCTCAAGGTTCATGTGCAGGATGAGTCCACGCTGCCCTCCAAGCCGCAGTACTCGATCGAAAACATGGACGATCTGATCGGCGTGGCCGCTCGTGGTCGATTTGGCCGCGGCAAAGCCTCCAAGGCGGTATTCATTAATTCCGCGACGAATACGCAGGTCGGTGAGATCCCGACAGCCACAGCTGCTCACATCATTGAATTCAACCCTGCGAATCCGCGCTGGGCATACGTCAAGACCGATGGCTCCGAACTCTACAAGGTCGATCTTTATTCGATGAAGATCGTGCGTGAAGTGCGCACGGGTCTCAACGGTCCCTCGATCGGGGTTTCTCGCGATGGTAAATACCTGATGGCGGGTTCCTTTGTGCCTCATATCGCTGTTCTGCTGAATGCCGACACTCTTGAACCCATTAAGGTCTTTAAGCTCGAAGGTGTTGATCCTGACGGAAAGTTTGTAACCTCCGATTCAGGAATGATCACCGGTACGCCGTATGCCGATGTCTTTGCAGTCGCACTCGAAAATGCAGGGCAGGTCTGGGTGGTCGATCTGAACAAGCCTGATTACCCTGTAACGGCTATTACCGATGTCGGTCGACATCTCCATGATGCTTTCCTTTCGCATGGCGGTAAAAACCTGATGATTGCGGCATACGATGACAGCATCGTAACGGCCATTGATCTTGAGCAGCGGAAAATCATCAAGAAGCTGCCTGCGGGTTGTGTTCCGCACGTTGGCGGAGGATCTGTGGTCAAAGTCCAGGGCCGAACGCTCGGGTTTGGTACAAATTTCGGTGATTGTGACCATGAGGTCGTCAGCGTATGGGATCTCGACAAGATGGAAGTCGTCAAACAGGTTCCTGTCCTGGGTGGTACCGAGTCACCGGCGGCACATCCCAATGCCCCTTATGTCGCAGTCGACATCATCAGCAAGGATCGTCGGGCAAGGACCATCCAGTTGATCGATAAAAACACGCTGGAAGTTGCCCGCACTCTGGATGTCGGCGGTCACGCCTACTTCCCCGAATACAACGGTAGCGGCAAGCTTCTATTCGTCAGCGCAGGGTACACCGGGGATGAAGTGGTAGCTTTTGACTCAAACACCTTGGAACGGGTTGCCAGCTTCCCGATGGAAAGTCCTGCAGGGATTTTCTCCCGCGCTCGTGCCCGGTTTATGACCCGTGGCCTTGCTCCCGGTGATCTTTGATGTTCAATCAGCTTTCTAAGAGAGTAATGATTATGCGTGCTACTAAGTTATTTTCAGGTCTTATCCTGATGACTGTCTTCAACAACGTGATGGCCGCGGATATCGAATCCATCAAGGCGAAGGCAACCTCCATTTGCGCCTCATGTCATGGTGTGACCGGTATCAGTGCATCGGATGCCATCCCCAATCTTCAGGGTCAAAAGGCGTCCTATCTGGCGTCCGCTCTGAAGGCTTATCGCGATGGAAGCAGGAAGGCGCCTGTCATGAATAACATGGCAACCAACCTGAGCGATGACGAGATTCAGGGACTTGCGGGTTATTTCAACGCGGTAAAGCCCTGATCAGTTACTGCCTGACCAAGATGCAGCAGCTACTCTTTGTCATTGTTTTTCTGACGACACCCGTCTTTGCCGAAACACCTACCGCAGCGCGTCAGGAAGCGCTGCGGGAATTGTTGCTTGAAGATTGCGGCTCATGTCATGGGATGACCTTGAAGGGCGGTCTCGGACCCTCTCTCGTCTCATCAAGACTCCAACCCTATCAGGATCAGTTTCTGATAGAGACCATCCTTGAAGGACGACCAGGCACCCCGATGCCGGCATGGAAGACGCTGCTTGGGCGAGACGAAGCAGCGTGGATTGTTCAGGAACTACGTCGACGACCAGACCCATCATGATCCGAGTTATTACTTTTTGTGTGCTTTTGGCTTCTTCAGCTTTCGCCGCAGGCGAACTTCGGGGAACCGGTGATCTTGGCCTCATTGTCGAGAGGGCGACAGGAAGTCTTGTCGAAATCTCGTCGACCGATCGGCGTGTCATTGGTCACATCAAGGGTCTGGGCGATCTTTCCCACGCCAGTCTGGTTTATTCCCGCGACGAGCGTTTTGCCTATGTTTTTGGTCGCGATGGTGCACTCACCAAGATTGATCTTCTTGAAATGCGGATCATCAAACGTGTAGAGCAAGCCCATAACAGCGTCGGCGGAGCGATCTCACAGGATGGGCGACTGATCGCTACATCGAATTATGATCCGGGTGGGGTTCGTATCTTTTCTGCGGACACGCTGGAAACAGTGGCTGACATCAAGGCTGAATATGGGGATGGCAAGCTCTCCAAGGTGGTTGGGCTCGTTGATGCGCCCGGCCAGGCCTTTGTTTTTAGTCTTTATGACGCGGGTGAAATCTGGATTGCAGACGTCAGAGATCCCAAGGCTCCAAAAATCCGCAAGTTCCCTGCTGGCAAGGAACCCTATGACGCTCTGATTTCCCCTGAAGGACGTTACTACATAGCCGGTCTTTTCGGAGAGGACGGCCTGACGCTTCTGGATCTCTGGAATCCCGATAAGGGCCCACGCAAGATACTGCCTGAACACACCAAGGATGATCCTTCACTCCCGGTGTTCAAGATGCCGCATCTTGAGGGTAGGGCAGTAATCGGTGATTACTGGTTCCTGCCGGCCGTAGGGCATCATGAAATACTGGTCATCGATCGGCGCGACTTTAAGGTGGTGAAAAAGATTCCTGTCGATGGCCAACCGATCTTCGTGATTCCGCGACCCGATGAGCGACAGATCTGGATTAACTTCGCACTCCCTGATAACGACAAGATCGAAATTATCGATACGCGGGATCTTAGTGTCGTGGCCCGGTTGAATCCTGGTAAGGCCGTTCTCCATATGGAGTTCACGCCCAAGGGTGATGAGGTCTGGGTTTCTGCTCGTGATGATGATCGTGTCGTGGTATATGACACGTCGACGCTTAAGGAAATTACACGGATTTCTGCCGACAAGCCCAGCGGGATATTCATGACTGCTCGGGCCCACCGACTCGGGCTATAGGACAAAAGGGGCCGGGTAAGTTATGTCGTGCTCCCGCCTCGAGGAGAGGCTGCTCAATGAGTTTCAGCGCGACTTTCCTCTTGATGCGCGACCTTATGCACGTATCGCCGAAGATCTCGGTGTCAGTGAAGAGGAAGTTCTCGAAACCCTTGACCGATTGTTGCATGCCAGAACGATTTCACGGGTAGGGGCCATCATCCCCCCTAACGTCATCGGTTCCAGTCTACTGGTGGCGATGAAGGTCCCTGATGTCGAGCTTGATTCGGTTGCCATGGCAGTTTCACGTCTCCCCGAGGTCAATCACAATTACGCCCGGGAGCATGAATTCAATCTGTGGTTTGTGATGACGGGCGATCATGCCGCTGAGCTCGACCGGCGCCTTGATCAGCTTGAGCAACAGTTTGGTTATCCGCTGCTCCGCCTTCCATTACTTGAGGCCTATTTCATTGATCTTGGTTTTCCGATTGATTTCGGAGCGAATCGGGAGACCATGAGTTGAGTCCTCCCTTGCTAGATCAGCCTCTAGGGACGATCGAAATCGAACTGCTCAAGGCACTTCAATCGGGCCTTCCTCTGGTTTCAAGGCCCTTTCAGCACCTTGCCGATCAGTGTGGAACGACCGAAGAAGTCGTATTGAGCCTGATTGGAACCTGGACCGCATCCGGACTCATCAAGCGCCTAGGTGTTATTGTTCGTCATCAGGAACTTGGCTATCGCGCCAACGCCATGGTGGTATTTGATGTGCCTGACCCCGATGTGGGTCATATTGCAAATCAAATCCTTCGGCATGCTTTCGTGACCTTGTGTTATCAACGGCCAAGGCGGGGCCCTGACTGGCCCTATAACCTCTTTTGCATGATTCATGGCAGGGACCGTGCAACGGTGGAGACTCAGATTCAGGAGTTGCGTCAATCAGCCGGTTTAACGGGGCATGCCTCTGCCACGCTCTTCAGTACCCGCTGCTACAAGCAAAGAGGTGCTCGCTATGCATTGGGAGCGCATCAGCGAAATCAGGATCTTGAGCATGGATGAACAGAAACGACGAATCATCAATCAATTGCAGGGGGGGTTTCCCTTAACCCCGCGCCCCTTTGCCGATGCGGCGCGTGCTCTGGGCATGGAGGAAGAGGAACTGATTCAGGAGATCACCGAGATGCGTGAATCGGGGTTGCTGACGCGCTTTGGTCCCCTCTACAACGCCGAGCGCATGGGTGGGGTGCTCTCACTTTGCGCAATGAAAGTTCTGCCTGATGACTTTGATCGTGTGGCTGACATGGTGAATCGGCATCCGGAAGTCGCTCATAACTACCAGCGCATTCATGTGTTTAACCTCTGGTTCGTAATTGCAACCGATGATCCTTCGCGAAAGCATGAAGTACTGTCATGCATTACGAGGGAGTCGGGCTACCCGGTGTATGACATGCCTAAGGAAGATGAATACTTCGTCGGGCTTCATTTCGAGGTTTAGATGTCGGAGGCATTTAGTTTGGACGATGTTGATCGTGCGTTAATCAAGGCGACTCAGGGCGGGTTGCCGTTGGTCTCAAATCCCTATCAGCAAATTGCCGAGACCTTGGATCTGACTGAAGCAGAAGTGATTTTCCGGCTGGAAGGATATATGCGAATTGGAATCATTCGCCGCATTGGGGTCGTGCCGAACCATTATCGCCTAGGCTATGTAGCTAACGGCATGACTGTCTGGGATGTCGAGGATGATATGCTGAACGAACTGGGACCTAAGGTGGGTGCCCTTGCATGCGTAAGCCACTGCTATCGTCGCCCTCGGCATCTTCCGGAATGGCCCTATAATTTTTTCGCCATGGTCCATGGACGAACACGAGGGGATGTCGCTATTGGCGTGGAACAGATCCAATCGCTACTCGGTTCATCTGTACGCACCTCAGATATTCTCTACAGCTCCCGTATCCTCAAAAAAACGGGTCTTCGCATTACAGAATGAGCCACCGTCGTGTTCCGTTTGACGCAATATATCGAGCATTGTCTTAAGGCGCCATCGGCAAATCCTGTTGCAGTTTCTGGCCCCCGGAAGCTTCCTGGCCCAGTTGTGATCTGGAATCTCATACGCCGCTGTAATTTGGCCTGCAGGCATTGTTACACGACATCAGCAGACATCGATTTTGCTGGTGAGCTCACGACCGATGAGATCTATGCCGTGATGGACGATCTCAAGGAATATCGGGTGCCTGTCCTGATCCTGTCTGGCGGTGAGCCACTCATGAGGCCTGATATCTTCGATATTGCGCAAAGGGCAAAGTCGATGGGGTTTTATGTGGGTCTTTCCAGTAACGGTACTCTGATCTCAGAACAAAATATCCACCGGATTGCGGAAACTGGCTTTGACTACGTCGGCGTGAGCATTGATGGGCTCAGAGACAGGCATGATGCCTTTCGACGCCTGAGCGGGAGCTTTGATGCCTCCATGGCCGGGATTCGGCTGCTGAAGGCTCAGGGTCTCAAGGTTGGACTGCGATTTACGCTGACCCAAGAGAATGCAGTCGATCTACCTGGGATACTGACCTTGATGGATGACGAAGGGATAGACAAGTTTTATCTCTCGCATCTCAATTATGGTGGTCGTGGAAATCGAAATCGTTCAGATGATGCAAACTTCCAGCTTACTCGGGGCGTGATGGACCTTTTGTTTGAAACCTGTCTTGATCGTCTTCAGAAGGGTCGTCCCGTGGAGTTTGTGACAGGCAATAATGATGCTGATGGCGTCTACCTCCTGCATTGGGTTTCGAGACGTTTCCCTGCTCATTACGCAACCATAGAAGGGCTTCTCAAGGCTTGGGGCGGCAATGCATCCGGCATCAATATCGCCAACATCGACAATCTGGGCACCGTGCATCCGGATACGTTCTGGTGGCACCATGGGATCGGCAATGTTCGTGATATCCCGTTCTCGAAAATATGGCAGAACACTCAGGATGAACTCATGCAGGGGCTCAGAATGAAGCCACGACGCCTTGAAGGACGCTGTGGTCAATGTGTACATGTCGATATTTGCAATGGAAATACACGTGTCAGAGCACACCAGATGACTGGCAATGCATGGGCAGAAGATCCCGGCTGCTATCTCTTTGATGATGAGATCGGATTGTCTGCCGGTTCGTCGTCAGTTCCCTATTCACACTGATTGTCACATGGACTATTTGCCGATTTTTCTGCGCTTGCAAGGGCAGCCCTGTCTCGTTGTCGGAGGAGGGGATGTTGCCTACCGCAAAGTTCAAACCCTGCTCCGTGCGGGTGGATCCGTTACGGTGGTCTCTCCGGAGATGGTAGAGAGCCTGTTGGCTCTCGCGATTGAGGGACGAATCCGGCATATTGAAAAACGTTTCCAGGTGTCTGATCTAGAGGGTTTTGTTCTTGTTGTTTCAGCCACCAATCAGTCCGAGGTCAATCAGGAAGTCTATGAGGCGGCACACCTTCGCCAAATGCCCGTCAATGTAGTCGACTGCCCGGAGCTATGTAGTTTCATCTTTCCGGCCATTGTGGATCGATCCCCCTTGGTCATTGCCGTATCAACGGGGGGTGCATCGCCGGTGCTTGCCCGATCGGTGAGAGCCCGTCTGGAGCAATTATTCGCAAAGGGATACGGCCAACTTGCTGGCTTTGCTGAGGCGCGAAGGAATGAAGTCAAGGCTATTCTTCCCGATCCCTCCATACGTCGAAAGTTCTGGGAGGGGATTTTGGACGGCCCCCTTCGCGATCAAGTGCTTTCCGGTCATGAAGCAGCCGCCGCCGATCGATTCGAGCAAGCGCTTCAGCAGGCCTCTGGCA
>CAYFOC010000037.1:0-11943 GCA_964344615.1 uncultured Methylococcus sp. | reverse complement strand
TGCGCGTCGGGAGATGGCCTCGCATGAGAACCAGCTGACCTGCGGTTTCGCTGAGTAGGGGCAGGTGGATGGGATCACCCCGCAAATCGTAGCGCTGACTCTCCGTAATCAGGATATTGAATCCTCTGGGGCTTCTTGCCTCAGGAATGGACGGGGCCAGCCACTGCTGGATGACCGGGCCGTTAATGCCTTCTGGCAGATCATCTACGATCCAAAGGAAGTCGCCTTCCCCTTGAGCGAGGCAGGCCGCCAAGGCGTCCCTGATCGCGCTCAGTGAGGACTGAGTCGTGTGGGGTGTTTCGGGCTGCAACTGGTGGAGGAGAGCCAGCAGCTGGGGCTTAAGGGGTGGGTTGACCTGAAGTTGGCTGATTTTTGCGGCAGCAATGGCTTCCCGAGCCGAGACGCGGTAGACCCCTCCTGGGTAGGCAGCATTGAATCGCAGAGCATATTCAAGGGCGGTCGCGCTTTTTCCAAAGCCCGGGTTTCCTGAAATGACAACGGTAGATGGGATCGGACGCTCTTCTGTTGGCGATTCGTGAAGGGATTGGTGTATGTCCCAGATCTCGCGATGGCGGCCCCCATAGTTGCGCGTGTTGGTTTCAATCACGTCATACGGGCTCCGGCAAATTTTTTCCTGAGGAAGGAAAAGACTGCCAAAGTCGCTGGTGAGTCCCGTGATTCGGGATTCGATGATGGCAGCCACCGCCCCAAAGTCGTTGCTGTCCTTGGATTCGACAATCAGATCCCGAAGGAAAAGCGGGTACAGGTGCCGTGTGCCCGATTCGGGGTTGATGACGATCAGTCGGGACGCGCCATGATGCTTTTCCCGCCGAGCAGCGAGCCACGCCATGGCCAGATGGATTTGGCATCCTCGGGATTCGAAAAAGCCCTCATTGCCATAAATCAGGAATGCCTTGCTGATGGACAGCTTGTGATTCAGGTCGGGGCTGGAGTCCCCTTCATGGGTATGGCAGGAGATGCCACGAGCCGCGAGTGCACTTGCTAGACGTTTTGCGGTAGTCGCTGAGGCCTGATCATGACAGATAAAGATGTCGTGGTGGCCTGACAAGGTTGCGCTCCAAATGCTTAAGGTAAGCCCTCTGAGATTCTAACTTAAATAATCTGTTTTATTGGGATGTTGGGCCGTAAATAGGCCCGATTTAATGTGGTCCTGCTTGTGTATCATGAGGTCATTGCAGAAATTGACGGCAAACATCTTGAATCCACCGGTCTGGAAATTATTGGCGCACAGTCCGAATGAGCTTCGGCTGGTCTTGTCTGGCGGCTGGTCTGTCATTGACGAATCCCGTGGGAGTGCTGAGCGGTTGGTCGATGCGCTTCAGGAAGTACGGTCAGGCGTGACTGTTTGGGTGGAAGATGGAGGCATCGAGGCTTGGGATGCCCTGCTGTTGGCGACGCTTCTGGGCTTGCATAGAGGAGCGCGGGAGGGTGTTCGGATCGATGTAAGTCGGCTACCCGAGGGGGTCCGGGACCTTTTTGCGCTTGCGACTGCCGTCCCTTCTTTCAATGCTACCCATTCCACGCCAGCGGGGGGCGGTCGTCTGGCCGCGTTAGGGCTGGCGGCTGCACGTTTTTGGGTGGACGCAAAGTTTTTTAACCGATTTCTGGGTGAGACGGCGCTTTCGATGTTGGCCTTTGTCCGGGGAAGGGCTCGTTATCGACCAGTGGATCTTTGGCTTCAGATTCAGGAGTGTGGTCCCGCTGCGGTACCCATAGTCACGATGATCAGTCTCTTGGTCGGGCTGATTCTGGCGTTTGTCGGCGCAGTTCAGCTCGCTCTATTTGGTGCAGAGCTCTACATTGCTGACCTCGTTGCATTGGGGATGACTCGGGAGATGGGGGCGCTGATGACGGCGATCATCATGTCGGGCCGCTCGGGCGCAGCTTTCGCGGCCCAGATCGGAACCATGAATGTGAACATGGAGATTTCTGCGTTGAAAGTGATGGGGTTTTCGCCCATCGACTTTCTGGTGGCTCCGAGAATGATCGCGTTGATTTTGGTCATGCCCTTCTTGGGGCTTTATGCGGATCTCCTGGGGATAGCGGGTGGCGCAATGGTCGGGGTGGCCTTTTTTGATATTCCGCTGTCCCAGTTTGTGCATCGAACGACGGAGGCGGTGCGCCTGACGGATTTTTTTATCGGACTCTTCAAGTGCTCTCTGTTCGGAGTATTGATTGCGTTGGCTGGATGCATGCGCGGTGTCCAATGCGGTAGAACTGCTTCGGCGGTTGGGGATGCCGCAACCTCCGCTGTCGTCACCAGTATCGTCATGATCGTGGTGGCGGATTCGGTTGTGACGCTGATCTGTAATCGACTCAATATTTGACCTTCCAAGCAGGAAGCCAGGGAATTCGCATCGAGCGTTATGATGACACCCCATGAAGCGGCGAAGCCGATCATACAGGTCGAAAATCTCACGATGGCGTACGGTAGTCATGTCATTCAGAGCAGGATGTCCTTCACGATTAATCGGGGCGATATCTTCGTTGTCATGGGCGGGAGTGGCTGCGGAAAAAGCACGCTGCTCATGCATATGATCGGGCTCATCAAACCTGCCTCTGGACGCATTCTCTATGGCGGAGAAGATCTTTGGGATGAAGGTTCTGAGGAAAGAGACTTACTCCTGCGTCGTTTTGGTGTTCTGTTCCAAAGCGGAGCGCTGTTTAGTTCGTTGACGCTTGCCGAAAACGTTGCGTTGCCGCTGAATCAGTTTACGGACCTGTCCCGACGGGAAATCGAAAGCGTGGTGGCCTATAAACTGGCCCTGGTGGGGCTTGCAGGTTATGAGTCTTATTACCCGGCTGAGCTTAGCGGTGGAATGCAAAAGAGGGCAGGTTTGGCGAGGGCGATGGCCTTGGATCCTGAGATTTTGTATTTCGACGAGCCTTCCGCAGGGCTTGATCCCGTTAGCGCGCGAATGCTTGACGATCTGATTCAGAGTTTGAGAGATGCTTTGGGTGCGACCATTATTCTTGTGACGCACGAGCTTGCGAGCATCTTTGCGATAGGAACCAATGCCATCTTTCTCGATCCCGAGACTAAGTCGGTGATTGCTCGTGGCAATCCACAAGAGATGCTGCAAGGGAATGTCGATCCAAAAGTAGTCCGATTTTTGACGCGGGATAATTCTTCCGTGGCACCTGCTGACATGAGAGGAGCGCCGTCGTGAGCAAGCCTGTAAAGCCAGAGTCCATAGGGCTGTTTCTGCTGGGTGGGATTGGTCTTCTTGTGCTTGCTCTTCTGACCTTTGGTGGGGGTGAGATTTTCAAGACGAAACTTAACTGGGTGGTGTTTTTCGACTCGTCGCTCAATGGACTCAATATTGGTGCACCAGTGAAGGTGCAAGGGGTTCAGGTTGGGGTGGTCAAGGAGATTGAGCTTCAGTTGGATGATTCGATGGGAAGGCTCATGAAGCCTGTGGTCATCGAGATTGACCCGGCTCGGGTCGTAACTTCCGAAGCTCATCCGGTAGACATCAATGCATTTTCTGCGGCGGAGCGAGAAAGAGATTTTCAGAAGCTAATAGGGGCAGGCCTTCGGGCACGACTCGAGGTCCAAAGCATTCTGACGGGGTTGCTTTATGTGAACCTCGACTTTGATCGAGAGCATCTCCATGATCAGCCCCCGCACTTCACAGGACTCAATTACAAGGGGTTGCCGGAGGTTCCATCTGTGCCGCCGACGGTAGATGAGGTTCTGGCCACGCTTGAGAATGTCCTGAAGAAAGTCGGAACCTTGCCGATTGATGATATGTTTTTGGATCTGGCCGCAACACTCAAGGAAATTCGGCAGTTGGTGGCCTCTGATGAAGCCCGAAGGTCCCAGGTGGCCCTCAGTCATTCGCTCCAGAGTGCCGAGGTCATTCTCAAGCGATTGGAGAAGCAGTTGCCTGAGCTGGTGGCGCACCTCGAGGCAACCTCGATGAAGATGCGCGATCACGCGACCCCCATTCTCTCATCAACGGAGGCAACCCTCGAAAGCAGCAAGGTGGCGGCTGGAAATATTGCCGACATGACTGATGCAGACTCGGGGCTGCAAGCCTCCATCAAGCAGATGGATCGTGCCGCAACATCGCTGAGAGAGTTGTCCGATTATCTGCAGCGGCACCCTGAATCCCTGTTGTTTGGAAAAACAGACTGATTCTGTTTGGCTTCATGGTGACCCATGGCTGCATGATATGATCGACCCACCTATGCAACCATGATTCTTGAGTCTTGAGAACCTCGGAGTTTATCGCGTGCAGACTGCGCCCCGTTTTTTTCTAGAGAGATCCGCCATCCCCCGTTGGTCAATCGCGTTCCTTCTCTCTTTGTCGCTGACGGGTTGCTTTCGCGCTGGGGTGCAAGATCAGTTCTATATGCTGCAACCCGTCAAGGAGACCTCCTTGACCGTGGGTAATGGTGGAAAGGGGATCCTTCTGGGGTTGGGTCCCATCAAGGTTCCGGCCTATCTTGACCGCCCTCAGATTGTGACCGCCACGTCTTCCCAAGAGTACCGTTTGGCAGAGAGTCAGCGTTGGGCTGAGCGTTTAGATGACAATATTGCCCGTGTTTCGCAGGAGAATCTTGCGGTCTTGGTGCCTACGGATCGGGTTGTCATGCATCCATGGTCAAGAGAGTCCAAGCCCGACATCCAGGCAGCGATTCAGATTCAGGAACTGCATGTGGACCCTGAAGGCAATGCGCGAATGGTTGCGCTCTGGTCTGTTCGCCCCAGCAACGGCGAGTCCACTTATCGTCGTTTCGCCTGCACAATTCCAGCTCCCCCTAATGACTACGCCCAGATCGTAGCCGCCGAAAGTGAGTGCCTGGCCCGGTTGAATCGGGAAATGGCGCAAGTCATCCGTCAAGTGAGCCCGAAAACGCCCTGAGGATCGACAGTTCAATGAGTTCTACAGATAAGGGGAGCGGGCTCAAAAAAGAGTCTCCCAAGCTATACAGCATTTCTCCGGGAACACCTCTACCTCAAGGTGCACATTTAGCCAGCGATGGTGTCAATTTCGCCTTGTTCAGCCGGCATGCCACCCGCGTCTGGCTGCTGATTTTTGAGAGTGTTGATTCGGATCTGCCCTATCAGACGGTTGAGTTGGACCGGGCGCATCACAAGACCGGCGACATCTGGCACGTCTGTGTTCTTGGTGCAGGTCGTGGGCTGGTCTATGCGTATCGTGTGGATGGGCCGGCATTGCCTGAAAAAGGGCACCGGTTCGATCCTTCCAAGATCCTTCTTGATCCCTACGCAACGGCTCTGGTAAGCCCCAAGCGATTGGATTTTGGAAAAATCTGTGGCAGCGATCGTACCGCTGAGCTCATAGATTGCTGCCCTGAAAATCCGGCCTTGCTCAAATGTATTGTCACGGAGAGCGGTTTTGACTGGGGCGATGATCGGCCGCTTCATCATCCCTGGTCTGATCTGGTCATCTATGAGGCCCATGTTCGTGGCCTGACCATCGATGATTCGGCCTCATCAAAGGCGCCTGGAACCTTTTTGGGCGTCATCGACAAAATTCCATATCTCAAGGCGTTGGGTATCAATGCCATCGAGCTGATGCCGCTGCAGGCTTTTAATCCTGCGGAGGTGACCGTCAGGAACCCTGATACGGGAAAGCGGCTGAGTAATTATTGGGGGTACAACACCATTGCCTTCTTTGCACCCTATGAAGGTTATGGGAGCCGATCCTACCCTGGGTGTCAGGTCGATGAATTTAAGACCATGGTCAAGGCGCTGCATGAGGCAGGCATTGAGGTCTTGCTGGATGTCGTATTCAACCACACGGCAGAGGGGAATGAGACGGGACCGACCTTGAGCTTCAGGGGGTTGGATAACGTCATCTATTACATCCTCGAGGATGATCGTCGGTATTACAAGAACTACTCTGGTTGCGGCAATACCATGAATTGCAGTCATCCGGTCGTGCGTAATTTTATTCTCGATTGCCTTCGCTACTGGGTTGTAGAAATGCATGTCGACGGCTTCCGGTTTGATTTGGCCTCGATCCTGGGGCGGGACCAGAATGGGAGTCTTGTCGCAAATCCGCCGCTGCTTGAGCAGATTGCTGAAGATCCGATCCTCAGGGATGTGAAGCTGATCGCAGAAGCGTGGGACGCGGGCGGCGCCTATTTGGTTGGACGGTTCCCAGGGGAGCGTTGGTCTGAATGGAATGGCGTATTTCGAGATGATGTTCGAAAATATTGGCGAGGAGATTCAGGCCTCGCGGGCGCCTTCGCCAGTCGGTTGTGCGGTAGTGCAGACATTTACGAACACAGCGGGAAAGCCCCTGTGCACAGCATCAACTTTGTGACCTGCCACGATGGATTTACCCTGAATGACCTTGTCAGTTATGAGGTGAAGCATAACGTTGCTAACGGTGAAGACTCGCGAGACGGATGCAACGATAATTTCAGCTGTAACTATGGTGTCGAAGGTCTTACGCAGGACCCGAAAATCTTGGCGATTCGTGAGCGACAGGCCAAGAATTTTCTCGCAACCCTCTTTCTGGCGCGAGGTGTACCCATGCTCCTGGGGGGGGATGAATTTCGAAGGACGCAGAACGGCAACAACAATGCCTATTGTCAGGACAATGAAATTTCATGGTTCGACTGGACATTGGTAGAGCGAAATTTGGGCTTTGTACGATTCGTTCGGGAATTGATTGCCCTTCGCCGCCGATTTCCTGTTCTTTCCAGTGAGCGGTTTTATAGTCCGGATGAGATCGAGTGGTTTAACCCCAAGGGGCATGTCCCAAATTGGGATGAAGATCTGGCTTTGGGCTGCGTCATTCGCTCTCGTGATGAGGAGCAAAAGCTTTGCCTTCTTGCCAATCCGCTCAAGGATCCGGTGTTGTTTCATCTTCCGGATTCGCCTTCGGGGTGTCGATGGCATCGACTTTTAGATACCTCCTTGGTGACGCCGCATGAAATCAATAGTCCTGAGCAGGCAGAGGTGGTGACGTCAGATGGTGGTGTCTTGGTTGTTGATCGATCTCTGGTTTTGCTTCAGTCCGGTACTCGGCGGGTTCACAAGGGTTAAGCCGTGAAATTTCGTTTTTGTGTTTTCCTGGGTTTATCCGCCTTATTGTCAGGATGCCCGCTGATAGGGCCAGATTTTGAACGCCCCGAAAGTTCGATTTCCCCCCAGTGGATGGCATCCGAAGATTCTCGTCTTGCTGTAAAGGAAGACGACCATCGCGAGTGGTGGAAGGGCTTCAATGATCCGATTCTCAATCGACTTGTTGATATGGCCTACAACCAGAATCTCTCCTTGCGCGCCACGGGGGTCAAGATTCTGACGTCCCGAGCCCAGCTCGGAATGGCCATTGGTGACCTTTACCCTCAATCGCAGAAGCTCGATGGGCTGGTTTGGGATATCCACCTTCCAAAGTCGGGGCCGAGTGAACGCTTGGCCACAAGTAATGGTACCGATCCGGGGTTCTGGTATGACCGGCTGGGCCCAACGGTCAACTGGGAAATTGATATCTGGGGAAAATTTCGGAGAGCCATCGAGTCTGCTGATGCCTCCCTGCTCCAGCAGGTAGCCAACTACGACAGCATGCTGGTCAGCCTGACGGGAGATGTCGCGAATAACTACATCGGTCTAAGAACCCTAGAGCGGCAGCTGGACATCGCGCGTAGCAATATCGAGGTTCAGAAGGGCGCTTTAAAGATCGCCGAATCCAAATTCAGGGGGGGAAGTTCCTCTCGGCGTGACGTTGAACAGGCCAAAACGGTTCTCGCCAGCACTCAAGCCACAATTCCCAAGTTGGAAGCGCTGTTGCGGATCAGCAAAAACACGCTGTGTTACCTCTTGGGGCGCCCGCCTCATGATGTCGAAGCGCTCCTGGGTGGAGGGAAATATTACGGCATGATTCCAACGCCTCCTGTGCAGGTTGCCGTTGGAATTCCTCTGGATCTTATCCGTCGAAGGCCTGACATCCGCGAGGCCGAGTATGAGGCGCAGGCCCAGTCCGCACAAATCGGCGTGGCCAAGGCTCAGCTTTACCCGGCTTTCTCGATCAGCGGAAGCTTTGCATTCGTGTCCAGCAGTGCCTCGGGGCACAGCCTGAGTGATATCTTCGCCTGGGGAAATAACTTCTACCGCTTCGGTCCGGGATTTCAGTGGAATATCTTGAACTATGGGCAGATCACCAATCAGGTTCGTTACAACGATGCCAAGTATCAATCGTTGGTCATTTCCTATCAGAACAAGGTTCTAAAGGCTCAGCAAGAAGTTGAAGATTCGTTGATTCTGTTCCTTAAGATGCAGGATTCTGCGGAGTTTCTTGCGCAGAGTACTGCGGCTGCAAAGCGTTCACTGGATCTGGCGACGCTCCAATACCGTGAAGGAATCGCCGACTTTACAACGGTTCTTACGGCTGAACAGGCGCTGCTCAAGCAGCAAGACTCCTTCGCTCAAACATTGGGTGAAGTGGCAGGTAGCCTGGTTATGGCCTACCGCAGCATGGGCGGGGGATGGCAGATTCGTGAGGGTCACGATTTTGTTCCAGAGGAAATTCGTCAGGCGATGGAGAAGCGGACCTCATGGGGTTCTCTGCTGCAGACCTTCAAGCCAGAAACAGGACCCGCCCAGGGCAATATCAGGGCACCGGAGTGGTAAGGATGGGAATGTTAAGAAAAATGGGATATGGCTTGAGTGCTCGGGTTCGTGAGGGGCTTGGCGCTCACCGTCACTCCCGTGGCGGAATGTTGCTCGGGTTCATTACGCTGGCGTTGGTGGCTTGTGAGAGCGACAACTCCTATAAGCCGCCTCCTCCGGTTCGAGTCACGGTCAGCCATCCCCAGCGAGGACGGGTGACTGATGCGCTTGAATTTACGGGCAATACACAGGCGTTCTACACCGTAAAGCTGAGGGCGCGCGTCGACGGCTATCTTGAAAAGGTGCTGTTCAAGGAAGGCGATATCGTGGAAGAGGGCAAGACCCTGTTCATCATCCAGCCTGACTCCTACGTCGCCAAGGTGAAGGAAGCTGAAGCGAACCTTTTATCTGCAAGGGCCAAGTTGGCCCATGCCGAGACGGAATTTAAGCGTTACACGGGGCTCATGAAGGAAGATGCGGCGGCTCAGACCGATGTGGACCGCTGGCACTATGATCGAGACTCGTACAAAGCTGCCGTCATGGGAGCTGAGGCACAGCTTGATATCGCAAAGCTCAATTTGTCCTACACCACGGTTAAGGCGCCTTTCAAGGGGAAGGTGAGTCGCCGGTATTCGGATCCGGGCAATGTCGTCGGGCATAGCGAGGAGACGGTTCTGGCTGAAATCAACAAGATTGACCCGATTTATGTGTATTTCACGATCAATGAGCGCGACCTTTTGCGTGTCCGGCAGTTGAAGGAAAAGGAGTTGCAGACCAATCCGGCTGGGCAGCCCAAGCAACCCGTTTGGGTGGGGTTGGCTAATGAGGAAGGGTATCCGCATGAGGCCCTGCTTGATTACACGGATATTCAGTTGGACAACACGACTGGAACGCTCCAGTTGCGAGCCACGCTCCCTAATCCCAAAGCATCGATTATTCCAGGGCTGTTTGTACGTATACGTGCAGAAGAACCAACAACCCGGGAAGGCTTGCTCTTGCCAGAAGATGTGGTCGCCTTTGATCAGGCCGGTGCGTACGTTCTTGTGGTCGATGCGCAGGGCGTCGTCAGTCGCAGAGGCGTGACGCTCGGCCCCATCATGAACAAGCAGCAGGTGATTGAGAGTGGCGTGACCGAGGAAGATTGGGTCATCGTCAATGGTCAGATGAGAGCCATTCCAGGCAAGAAGGTTGATCCGGTTCAGTCTGGGGGTGAGAATCCAGAGGCTCACGCTCCATGATCTCTAAATTTTTTATCGAGCGCCCCATTCTCGCGAATGTCATTGCGATCATCACCATTATCTTGGGGTTGGTCAGCATGGGCCAACTCCCGATAGCCCAGTACCCGCAAATTGTTCCTCCGACGATTCAGGTTTCTACCAACTATCCGGGTGCCAGCGCCGAGGTCATTGCCACGACGGTCGGAATTCCGATCGAGGAAGGGGTGAATGGCGTCGAAAAGTCGATTTATCTCTACTCGACCAGCGGGTCTGATGGCAGTTACACCCTCACGATCACCTTTGAGGTGGGTACGGATCTCAATGCCGCGCTGACTCTGGTGCAAAACCTCGTTAATGGGCAGCTGTCTCAATTGCCGGACGCTGTGCAAAAGCAGGGGGTTTCGGTCAGGAAGGTGTCGACCAATATTCTGATGGCGATCAGTCTCTACGCTGAAGATGAGCGCTATGACGAGACCTATCTCGCAAATTACGCTCAGATCAATCTCCTTTATCCGCTCTGGCGAATCCCCGGCGTAGGGCAAATTGGCATCAAGGGCGCCGGTAACTACAGTATGAGAATCTGGATGAATCCAGATAAGCTCAAATCATTCGGATTAACGACAACGGACGTGGCGGATGCAGTCCGGAGCCAGAACAATCAGGTGGTTGCAGGTCAGTTGGGTGGCCCTCCGGTGCCTGACGACCAGTCTTATCAGTTCACGATCAATGCCATGGGGCGGCTGACAGAGATTTCCGAATTCGAGAACATCATCATCAAGACCGTCATGCCGAAGGATGGCGGTACTGCCCAGATCGTGCGGGTAAAGGATGTTGCCCGGGTTGAGTTGGATCAAAAGTCCTATATTAATTTCTCCGGCGTCAGTGGCCACAAGGCAGCCCAGTTGCTGGTCTATGCCCTGCCGGGGGCTAATGCGCTTGATGTCGGCGAGCAAGTGCGGGCGCTCACCAAAAAGATGTCAGAGGATTTCCCTGAAGGCCTTCAGTACAAGATTCTCTACGACACGACGACGTTCATTGATCAGTCGATTCATGCCGTCTATGAGACGCTCTATGAAGCGGGCTTTCTGGTGCTTGCCGTCGTTATTCTTTTTCTGCAGAACTGGCGTGCGACATTGGTTCCGGCAACAACCGTCCCGGTGACCATTATTGGTGCCTTTGCGGCGATGGCCGCACTTGGGTTTTCCATCAACTTGATGACGCTTTTTGCCTTGATTCTTGCCATCGGCATCGTCGTGGATGACGCGATTGTCATTGTTGAAAATGCCTCAGCACATATTGAAGAGGGTCTGACTCCCAAGGATGCGGCGATCAAGGCGATGTCCCAAATGACGGGTCCTGTCATTGGTATTACGCTTGTCTTGACCGCGGTCTTTTTGCCGGCGGCCTTTCTGCCGGGCATCAGCGGTCAGCTGTTTCGCCAGTTTGCGCTGGTCATTGCTGCAACCGCGGTCATCAGTGCCATCAATGCGCTGACCTTGAAGCCGGCCCAGTGTGCGCTTTACCTCAAGCCTTTGCCAAAAGATTACCAGCCTAATGCCTTTTATCAGGCATTCAATCGGGGATATTCGAAGGTTGAGTCTGCTTACGTCGGTGTTGTTAAGTGGATGGTTGCCAGGGCACGCGTCATGACGGCGGCCTTTTTCTTCATTATCGCCATCGGCGGATGGTTGTTTGCGCATCATTCCGCGGGGTTTCTGCCGGTCGAAGATCAGGGCTATGCCATTATCGTGTCGAAACTGCCTGAAGGGAGTTCGCAGCCGAGAGTTCGTGCAGTAGCTGATAAGGTCAGCGCCATTCTCAAAGAGGCGCCCGGAATCAAAGGTTGGGTCACCATCGGTGGATTCTCTGTGGCGGACGCCGCCAATCTTTCCAATGCGTTCACCATGTTCGCGGTCTACAAGGACTGGGAGGAGCGAGGCAGCGAGTTATCTCAAGCCGCGATCCTTGATCATTTGAAGACAGAGTTTGGAAAAATTCAGGAAGCTCGGATTGTTGCGGTCACCCCGCCACCAATTGCCGGCCTCGGGCAGCTTGGTGGGCTTCAGATGATGATTGAAGACCGACTGGGAAGGGGGAGTAACCTCCTCCAGC
>CAYFOC010000036.1:2106-11961 GCA_964344615.1 uncultured Methylococcus sp. | reverse complement strand
AGGTCGTCTTTTGGCCATTGACAAGGATCCTCAGGCAGTGGCTTCCGTTGAAGCCACTGAGTTTGCAAAGACGGGTCGCTTCGAAATCAGTCACGGAAGCTTCAAGGAGTTGGGTGGCGAAGTCGACCGTCTTGGTTGGCGAGGGCGAGTCGACGGAATATTGATGGATCTTGGGGTCTCTTCGCCCCAGCTGGATGAAGCGGAGCGCGGATTTAGCTTTCTTCGCGATGGGCCGCTGGATATGCGAATGGATTCCAGTCGGGGGGAAACGGCGGCGGAGTGGCTAGCAAGAGTATCGGCGACAGAGTTGGCCGATGTTCTTTGGCAATGGGGTGAGGAACGTTTTTCCCGAAGGATTGCTGCAGCAGTGGTGGCACAGAGGCAGGAGAAACCTCTCGTAACCACGCGTGATCTGGCGAAATTGATTGAGTCGGTCATACCAACAAGGGAGATAGGGAAACATCCGGCAACCCGAAGTTTTCAGGCGATTCGCATAGCGATCAATCGCGAACTGGATGACTTGGAGGTTGGGCTCAGTGAGGCGCTTGAGGTTTTGCGGCCTAGAGGTCGAATTGCCGTGATTTCGTTTCACTCGTTGGAGGACCGAATTGTTAAGCGCTTTTTGAGGGATCAGGAGCGCGGGTGGAGTCAGGGGCAGGCGCCCCATCCGATGGCGCCGTCACCTGAATCTAAGCTGAAGCGAATCGGCAAGGCCTTGAAGCCGGGCGCTCAAGAAGTTGCAACAAATCCTAGAGCCCGGAGTGCCGTTCTTAGGATTGCAGAGAAGGTTTGAAATGAGGTTGCTGATTTTGATGGTGGTGATCGCAATGGCTTCGGCCCTTGGTGTGGTGCACATGAAATACCGCACGCGACTCCTCTTTTCCGAGATACAGCGCCTTCAACAGGCGAATGAAGCTTATGACGAGGCCTATGCCCTGCTTCAGTTCGAACAAAATCGTCAAGCGGACCGCGAGCGTATTGAGCGGGAAGCCAGAGCTAGGCTCGGAATGACTGTTCCGGACCCCGCAACTATTATTTCGATTAAGCCCTGAGGCACCAGATATGCAGATCATCAAGCCAAGCAGTGCCCCTCAGGACAACGATATTCGCTGGCGAGTGCTTTTGAGCATTCTCCTGACATCGCTTACGGTACTCATCGGACGTGCGGTATATCTCCAGGTCCTTGATAAGCAATTTTTAAAGCACCAGGGCGACCTTCGTCATGTCGGTGTCATGCCGATCCCAGCGCATCGCGGTCGTATTACTGACCGGAACGGGGAAATTCTTGCAGTCAGTACGCCTGTCAAAACCATTTGGGTTAACCCGAAGGAGTTCCTCAAGGTATCTCCCGCGCGCGACAAGATCGAGTCCATGGCTCGCCTCGTGGGGCTCAAGGTTGAGGAAATCGTTCAGAAAGTGGGCGAGGACGAGCATCGGGCCTTTGCTTATATCAAGCGGAAATTAAGCCCGGATCTTGCGGATCAGGTCTTGGCTTTGGGTATTCCAGGGGTCTATGCGGATCGTGAGTACAAGCGTTATTACCCGACAGGTGAGGTTTCAGCTCACTTGATTGGAACGACGAATGTTGACGGGAATGGCCAAGAAGGCATGGAACTCGTCATGGATTCAGACCTGAAGGGCATGGAAGGAGCGCGTCGGGCGGTTCGAGACGGTAAGCGCAGAGTCATTGAAAAGATAGAAGAGGTGCGCCGGCCTGTCCCAGGCAAGGAAATTGCCCTGAGCATTGATTCTCGACTTCAGTACATAGCTCATCGTGAGCTTAAAAACACTGTCGCACAACATCGCGCACGGTCTGGCACGCTGGTCCTGATGGACGTCAAGACGGGTGAAGTGCTCGCGATGTCAAATCAGCCGGCATTCAATCCCAACAGCCGTGCGCAGACTGCCCCCGACGTATCACGTAATCGCGCAATAACGGATCTCTTCGAGCCTGGCTCGACCATGAAGCCTTTTGCCATCGCGTGTGCTCTGGAGTTGGGGCTGACTAATCCCCGAGCCATTATTAACACCAATGGTGGCGTATGGCATGTCGGAACGAATGTCGTAAAAGACGTCCATAACTATGGTGTCATGGATGTCACGAAAGTCATCCAAAAGTCGAGTAATGTCGGGACAAGCAAGATCGCGCTGACCATTCCTCCCAGGAAGCTCTGGGCCTTCTATCACAATCTTGGATTTGGTCAGACGCTCGAAACGAATTATCCAGGAGAGGCGCGTGGGCGGCTTTCGGACTACCACGGCTGGAGCACATTTGAGCAGGCCACGCTCTCGTTTGGTTACGGCGTCTCAGTTTCTGCCATGCAATTGGCCCGTGCCTATACAGCGCTCGGAAATGAAGGCCTGATGCCGATGGCTAGCCTGACTCGTGTGGATCAGGATCCTGAAGTGCATCGCATCATGTCGGCAAAAACAGCGACGACCATGATGACCATGCTTGAGACCGTAGTATCGAAAGAGGGAACCGCCTTCCAGGCCGCGGTGCCGGGATACCGGGTGGCCGGGAAAACGGGTACGGTCAAGAAACTGGGTGCGCATGGGTATACCGAGTCGAGCTATAACGCCCTTTTTGCGGGCGTTGCTCCTGCCAGTGATCCGCGACTCGTCATGGTTGTCATGATCGATGAGCCTTCAGCCGGAGATTACTATGGTGGTGTTGTTGCAGCCCCTGTGTTCTCACGTGTGATGCAGGAGGCACTCCGCGTTCTTAATATTGCTCCGGATCAGCCGATGCCATCAATCATGGTATCCAGACAGGACGGTCCGGCATGATGACGGCACCTCAGGGACGGACTTCCGTCCCGTTGAGGGAGCTTTTGAAGGGATGGGTCGCCGAAGAGGCGATACCATCCCTTGCCGTAAGCGGCATTCAGAGTGACAGCAGAAATCTGGAGTCTGGACAGCTGTTTTTAGCCATAGATGGGTTGCAATGCCATGGGCTGGATTACAGCGCCCAGGCCGTTTCCAAGGGCTGTGCGGCGATTGCTTATGATCCTGTAGGCACCGAGGCTCTTGCCATTCCTCTCCAGAAAGGAGAAACCCCATTCATATCGGTGCCAGGCCTGTCTGAAAATCTGGGCATTCTTGCCGACCGATTTTATGGTGCGCCGTCATCTGCAATGGCGGTGATCGGTGTTACGGGAACCAATGGCAAGACATCTTGCACCCACTTCATTGCAGAAGCGACAAGCCAGCTATGGGATTCGGGCGTCATAGGTACCTTGGGTTGGGGGCGGACAGCGGCTCTCGAGCCAACCCGACATACGACGCCGGATCCCATTGAATTGCAACGCATCATGGCCAGTTTGCGCGATCAAGGTTGTCGTCTGGTCGCCATGGAGGCGTCGTCCCATGGTTTGTCGCAGGGCCGCATGAAAGGTGTTCGTTTCAAAGGCGCCGTATTCACCAATTTTTCGCGCGACCATCTGGATTATCACGGCACGATGGACGCTTATCTTGAGGCCAAACTCGCCCTGGCGTTCTGGCCCGACCTTGAATTTATCGTTTTTAGCGCCGAGCAGGCTTTCGCCGAACCCATCGTCCAGCGCTCCGGTGGAAAGGTAAGTCTGCTCGCTTTTTGTTCAGCTGATTACGAGACGTCCCTGGATGTTCCCATGTTGCGGTTCGGCAAGGCTTTGCCGGAACGTGGAGGGATGTCTTTTGATGTGACGTTTGGTGATCGGCGCCGTACAGTCCGTACCGGTCTGTACGGTGACTTTAACGTCGAAAATATCACGGCTACGTTGGGTGTTTTGCTGTGTTTGGGCATGGATCTGGATGCGGCAATAGGGTTGCTCGAAAAGGTGAAGCCAGTCCCGGGACGCATGGAACGGGTGGAGTGTGAGGGGAAACAGGTGGTTGTGGATTATGCCCATACCCCGGACGCACTCGCCACGGTTCTCGAGGGAGCACGACAACATGCCAAACGTCACCTTTGGGTGGTCTTCGGATGCGGTGGCGACAGGGATCGTGGCAAGCGGCCTCAGATGGGGGCGGTAGCTTCTGAGAGGGCCGACCACATCATTTTGACTGATGACAATCCACGATCTGAAAGTGGCGACGAGATTATTCAAGAAATCCTCAAAGGCATTAGTCATCCCAATGTGATTGTGATCCGAGATCGCCGGGATGCGATTAGACGCGCATTGAATGAAATCGGACCCGATGACTTTCTGGTGGTGGCCGGAAAGGGTCACGAGACTACGCAGGAGATCGCGGGAATCAAATATCCGTTCAATGACCGTGATGTCATTCAGAACAACTGTTCAGGTCAATCTCCTACGGAGATTTTCTCCTTAAATAAAACGCTCCAAAGATCCGCACAGGGGTAAACGCATGCTCTTAGCACTGGCCGATTGGCTCTCCAACTATTTTGATGTTTTCCGGGTCTTCAAGTATCTGACATTCAGGGGCATTCTCGGAATCCTCACTGCTCTAGTGCTTTCGCTCATGGTGGGTCCTGCCATGATCCGTCAATTGAGTAAGTACAAGATTGGTCAAAGTGTTCGAGATGACGGTCCACAGAGTCATTTTTCGAAGGCTGGAACACCCACGATGGGCGGAGCATTGATTCTTGTGGCGGTTAGCCTTACGACGATTCTCTGGGCCGACCTCGATAACCGTTATATCTGGGTAACGCTCTTGGTGACGCTGGGCTATGGATGTATTGGTTTTGTAGATGACTACAAAAAGCTGGTGTTGAAGAACAGCAAGGGGCTTGCGGCACGACACAAATACTTGTGGCAGTCGATTTTTGGTATTGCCGCCTCTACATTTTTGTATGTGTCTGCAACGGTTCCTGCCGAAACTACCTTCATCGTTCCATTCTTTAAGCAGTTCGCTTGGAACATGGGTTTGGCTTATCCAGTCCTCACGTATTTTGTGATTGTGGGCACCAGTAATGCAGTAAATCTCACGGATGGCCTGGATGGGCTAGCAATTATGCCCACGGTTCTGGTGGCGGGTGCACTTGGCATTTTTGCGTATCTTTCGGGTAATGCGGTATTTGCGGATTATCTTGGAATTCCGTTTGTACCTCTTGCTGGCGAATTGGTGATTTTCTGCGGTGCATTGGTCGGTGCTGGTCTGGGATTCCTTTGGTTCAACACCTATCCAGCCATGGTGTTCATGGGCGATGTAGGTGCGTTGGCTTTGGGTGCCGCCTTAGGCATTCTTGCAGTGCTTGTTCGCCAGGAGGTGGTGCTTGTCATCATGGGTGGCGTCTTTGTGATGGAGACACTCTCGGTGATGATCCAGGTCATCTCTTTCAAGATGACCGGGCGCCGGGTATTTCGCATGGCGCCGATTCATCATCATTTCGAACTCAAAGGATGGCCGGAACCACGCGTAATCGTTCGCTTCTGGATTATTTCGGTCATTCTGGTTCTCTGTGGCCTCGCCACCCTGAAACTTAGGTAAGTCCATGCACGCGGATGCGCCCATCGGAAGTTACGTCGAAAAACTGGGTTCCCAGCTTGGATTGGATGGGCATTCGGCTGTCCTCATTGTCGGTCTGGGGAAGACCGGCTATTCGATTGCACGATTCCTAGCAACGCAGGCGATTCATTTCGCGATCACAGATACCCGAGAAACCCCTCCGTTCATCGAGGAGTTTCGTGACAATTTTCCTGATGCCGCCGTATTCCTCGGGGGATTCAATCCCACCGCATTTGAGGCCGCTACGCATCTTGTTGTGAGTCCCGGTGTGTCGCTTGAGCATCCTCTTATTGTGGCTGCAAAGGACAGGGGTGTTCCCGTGCTGGGAGACTTGGATCTCTTTGCAGCGGTCGTCGATGTGCCTGTGCTTGCGGTAACCGGAGCCAATGGCAAAAGTACGGTAACGACGCTACTGGGGCTGATGGCAGACGCGGATCGGCGGCAATGCCGAGCAGGGGGAAATCTCGGTACGCCCATGCTCGATTTGATCGACGTATCCGTGGGTATGTACGTATTGGAGCTTTCAAGCTTTCAGCTCGAATCATCCCATTTGCTCGAGCCCTTAGTTGCAACGGTGCTGAATATCAGTCCTGACCATATGGACCGGTACGCGGATCTTGAGGCCTATGCGCAAGCCAAGGAGCGCATCTTTCATGGTCAGGGAGTCATGGTCTTGAATCGTGACGATCCGCGAGTGGTTGCTATGGCGCGACCTGGAAGGAAGGTGGCATGGTTTGGCCTCGACTCTGAAGATGTCGACTACGAATTGGGATTGCACCTAGGCGAAGAGTGGATCCTGGCCCATGGTGAACCGGTGATGCCACGTCGTGAAGTGCGTCTGCATGGGCGTCATAACATTGCAAATGTGCTAGCGGCATTGGCTATGGGGGATGCCGCAGGGTTATCTCGACAGGCCATGATTGCTGCAATTAAGGAATTTTCCGGTTTGCCGCATCGGACAGAATGGGTCGCCGAAATCAACGGTGTGACGTGGATCAATGACTCCAAGGCGACCAATGTGGGTGCATGTATTGCGGCCCTTCATGGCATGGACAGACCCGTTATTCTGATTGCCGGAGGAGATGGCAAAGGCGCGGATTTTCGTGTCCTACGCGAAGTCGTAGGCCAGAAAGTCAAAGCGCTCGTACTGATGGGACGGGATGCTCCATTGTTGCGCGAGGCGCTGGAGGATTTGATTCAGACAGAAATGACTACGAACCTCACCATGGCCGTCAAGGCGGCCGCCAAGTTGGCCTTGCCTGGCGATGTGGTGATGTTGGCCCCAGCGTGTGCGAGTCTGGATCAGTTCAAGGATTATCAGGAACGTGGCCGAATTTTCCAGGAAGAGGTCAGGAAACTCGCATGAGAATTTTTGCTAATACCCTTGATATGGAGCACTTGAATGTCGGGGCCAAGTAAGGGGCTGGTGCTCCAATGGCGAGGGAACCGTTTCTATATGGATCCCATCCTGCTTCTGGTCACCCTGACGTTGCTGCTGTTTGGGTATGTCATGGTGGCCTCTGCTTCGTTGCATCTTGGCGACAAAATGGCTGGAGATAGCTTTTATTTTCCACGTCATCAGCTCATTCATATTTTTCTGGGCCTCATCCTTGGCGTGGCTACCGCGTCGGTGAAACTTGAGTTTTGGCGCGAGATTTCACTGAAGCTTTTTTTCGTCGGGTTGGTTCTTCTCATCATCGTCTTGGTTCCGGGAGTCGGGAAGTCGGTGAATGGGAGCGTTCGCTGGCTGAATATTCTGGGGATACGCATACAGGTTTCGGAGATATTCAAGGTCATTTCGGTGATCTATATGGCCAGTTTCATCGACCGACATATCAGCGTGGTGAGAAGTTCGTGGGCTGGGATTGCCAAGCCTTTTGTTCTTTTGGGCTTTGGCGCGTTGCTTCTTTTGAAAGAGCCGGACTTTGGCTCCGTGGTTGTCATTTTCGCTGTAGCCTCGGGAATGCTCTTGTTGGCGGGTGCCAAGTTCTGGCATTTCGGAATTTTGATTGGCGTATTCGTTTTGGCGGGTGTGTCACTGGTGATCACCGCTCCCTATCGTCTGCGACGGGTCATGAGTTTTCTTGACCCCTGGGATGATCCCCTGAACAGCGATTTCCAGCTATCGCAGGCGCTCATCGCCTTCGGGCGTGGTGAATGGACGGGGGTCGGTCTAGGTTCAAGCATTCAGAAATTGTTCTACCTTCCAGAGGCGCATACGGACTTTCTTTTTTCCGTTGTCGGGGAGGAGTTGGGGCTTTTGGGTACTACCTCTGTCATCTTGCTTTTCATGTTGCTGGTTTGGCGCGCCTTCGTCATTGGGCGGCTGGCGGAACAGTCAGGAACCAGGTTTTCGGCGTTTCTTGCCTATGGAATCGGAGTTTGGTTTTCTGTCCAGGCCTTCATCAATATGGGCGTCAACATGGGCTTGTTGCCAACCAAAGGATTGACGCTTCCCTTAATGAGCTATGGTGGCGGAAGCATCATGATTATGAGCGGTACGCTCGCGCTACTGTTTCGGGTTAGAAGCGATGCGATCTCGGCCGTCAGTGCTAAGCCAAGAGTGAGGGCGACGTGGGCAAACGTGTAATGATTCTTGCCGGTGGAACCGGCGGACACGTCTATCCGGCCTTGGCTGTTGCCCGCGAATTGATAGACCGCGGTAATGATGTGGTTTGGGTGGGCACGCGTAAGGGATTGGAGGCGCGGGTTGTGCCGGCAGCTGGCATTGATATCGAGTGGATGTCAGTGGAGGGTGTTCGGGGAAAGGGTATTAAAGGGCTGCTCAAAGCCCCTTTTATGCTGATCAAGGCCATTCTTCAGTCATGGTCCATTCAGCGCAAGATTCGTCCTGATGTGGTCTTGGGTATGGGAGGTTTCGTTTCCGGCCCAAGCGGATTAGTGGCGAGTCTTTCTGGAGTTCCTCTCGTTCTCCATGAGCAGAATCGTGTTCCTGGAACGACCAATCGGCTGTTGGCTCCGCGGGCAAAAGTCGTGCTGGAGGCATTTGCAGGCAGTTTTCCCTTGAAGACTGGCGCCAGGGTCACTGGAAACCCACTCCGGAAGGAAATCGTAAGATTGGCGCACGCCGTTCGGGAACGCGTGGAGGGTGCGCCGTTGCGTATTCTGGTGGTGGGAGGAAGTCTTGGGGCAAAGGCACTTAATGAGCTTGTTCCCCTCGCTCTTCAGCAGTTAGGGCAGCCTTTGGAGATCAAGCATCAAACCGGTGCCGCACTTCGCGAATCGACAGAATCGCGATATCAGGCGTTGGGGCTGGATGCAGAGGTTGTGGCTTTTGTGGAGGATATGGCTGCTGCATACGCGTGGGCTGACCTCGCAATTTGTCGGGCGGGAGCTATGACGATCAGTGAATTGGCTGTCACCGGATTGCCCGCTATTTTGGTGCCGTATCCCTATGCGATTGATGATCATCAGACGCAAAATGCCGCGGTCTTGGCTGATGCCGGAGCCGCTGTGATGATTCCCCAGTCGGAATTGACCTCTGAGGTTTTGGCTGCGGAGCTGAAGGCCATCATCGATTCGCCGCAACGGCTGGAAAAGATGTCGCAGGAAGCTTATAAAGCAGCACGTCCAGCCGCCGCCGAAATTGTTGCGGCGGTTTGCCTCGAAAACGCGAGATCCAAATAAGGAGAAATGGGTGATCGCCACTGAAAATCAGCGCCAGCACGGCATGAGCCGGATACGGCGGATTCATTTTATTGGAATTGGCGGTACCGGCATGAGCGGCATCGCAGAGGTTCTGCTGAATCTTGGTTACGAGATTTCAGGATCTGATCTTGGGGATAATGCGGCGACGAAAAGGCTGATCAACCTTGGGGCCTCCGTGTATCGAGGGCATTCGCCTGAGCATATCGAAGGGGCGGAGGTTGTCGTGGTTTCCACTGCGATTGATCGATCCAATCCAGAGCTCAATGAAGCCCTCAACCGAAAGATCCCTGTCATTTCCCGCGCGGAGATGCTCTCAGAGTTAATGCGTTTCCGGTATGGAATCGCTGTGGCGGGAACTCACGGTAAGACGACAACCACTAGCTTGTGTGCCAGCGTTCTTGCTGAGGCGGGCCTTGACCCGACGTTTGTGATCGGAGGTCGGCTTAATAGTGCCGGAACCAATGCGCAGTTGGGCAGGGGTGCCTTTCTGGTCGCGGAGGCTGACGAGAGCGATGCATCATTCCTTCATCTGCAGCCCATGATCGCTGTGGTTACGAATATCGATCGTGACCATATGGAAACATACGCGGGTGATTTTGAAAGACTCAAGCAGACGTTTGTCGAATTTCTGCACCATGTGCCGTTCTATGGGCTTGCAGTCCTCTGTCTGGAGGACGAAGGGGTCCGTGAGATCTTGCCGGTCATCCACAAGCCAGTTGTGACCTACGGATT
>CAYFOC010000036.1:0-2006 GCA_964344615.1 uncultured Methylococcus sp. | reverse complement strand
CAGTTGAATGGTGAACTGAGCCACAAGGGTGGTCAGATCACGTTTGTCGATGACTACGGTCATCATCCGCGAGAAATTGAAGCAACGCTCGATTCAGCTCGGCAATCTTATCCGGGAAGAAGGCTTGTGATGGTCTTCCAGCCCCACAGGTTTACCCGAACCCGGGATCTTTTTGAGGACTTTGTTCAAGTTCTCTCAAAAACCGATGTGCTGATTCTGACGGAAGTCTACGCGGCCGGAGAGAAGCCGATTGCAGGCGCAGATGGTCGATCGTTGACGCGCGGGATCCGTGCACGGGGACAAATTGAGCCCGTTTTCCTGTCTGATGTGGCTGAATTACCCGAGGTTCTGGCTGGAATCGTCGAGCCGGGAGATGTCATCCTCACCCTGGGTGCAGGAAGCGTTGGTGCCGTTGCACTTGAACTCCCCAAATCACTGGAGCAGATTCTTTCGCAGGGAGACTCCCGGTGAGTGCTCCCCGGGATCATCTCGGGGAAAGCTTTCCGCTCCATGGACGCATGCTCATCGATGAGCCCATGGCGCCGCACAATTCCTGGCGGGCAGGGGGGCGGGCCGATCGGTTCTATCTGCCCCAGGACCTCGATGATCTGTGCCGTTTTCTGCAGCAGTTACCGCCAGAAGAGCCGCTTTTCTGGTTAGGGCTCGGAAGTAATCTGCTGGTTCGGGATGGTGGAATTCGGGGGACGGTTCTATGCACGCTGAATCGGCTCAAGGGCATGTCTCTGAGTAACCCGACCACCCTTCGCGTCGAAGCCGGTGTGCCATGCGCGCATGTAGCCAAGTTCAGTGCCGAAAAAGGACTTGTCGGGGCGGAGTTTCTTGCAGGAATACCAGGCACCATGGGTGGGGCGCTAGCCATGAATGCAGGAGCTTTCGGAGGCGAAACCTGGCCTTTGGTCACGCGGGTAGTGACCGTTGATCGGTCGGGCGTATTGCGGGAGCGGGCGCCAGAAGACTATGTCGTGGGATACCGCAGTGTAAAAGGGCCTGAAGGCGAGTGGTTTGTCAGCGCCGAACTGTCACTGTCTGTCGGCGACGTCGATGCGGCGCGTGCCCGAATCAAGGGCTTGCTTGCACAGCGAACAGCCACCCAGCCGACCAACCTACCAAGTTGTGGATCCGTGTTCAGGAATCCGCCAGGCGACTACGCGGCTAGGCTTATTGAGGCGTCAGGGCTGAAGGGGCTTCGCTTCGGAGACGCTCAGGTTTCTGAAAAGCACGCCAATTTCATCGTGAATCTCGGAAATGCGAAGGCGGCGGACATTGAGGCCCTGATTTTGCATGTCAGAGACGAGGTGCGACAGCGACACGGTGTGGATTTGATGCCGGAGGTCCGGATTGTGGGAAATGAAAGCGAGGGGGCTTGAGGATGAAGAGGAAGGCAGATACGGCAGCGGATTTTGGACGTGTCGCGGTATTGATGGGGGGGAACGCCGCTGAGCGTGAAGTTTCCCTCAAGAGTGGGAAGGCAGTACTGGAGGCGCTGAAGAGTCGAGGGGTGGACGCGGAAGGCTTTGACGTCGGTCGCGACATGGTCGCTCCCCTGTTGGCGGAGCCGGCCCGTTTTGATCGCGTTTTCAACATTATCCACGGGCGAGGCGGGGAAGACGGGGTTCTTCAGGGTGCGTTGGAGACGCTCGGTCTTCCTTATACCGGGAGCGGAGTCCTCGCGTCAGCTCTCAGCATGGACAAATTGCGCACCAAACTGTGTTGGATGGGTGCCGGTTTGCCTACGCCACGCTGGATGTTGCTGCAAACTGAGGCAGATCTTGAGCGATGCCGTGATGAGCTCGGATTTCCGGTGATTATCAAGCCCGCTCAGGAAGGTTCCAGTATTGGCATGAGCCGCGCGGATAATTTTGTTGATCTTAAGGAAGCATGGAAGGCCGCATCGTTATATAATTGTGACGTATTTGCGGAAACGTGGGTTACCGGAACGGAATATACCGCCGGAATCCTTCAAGATAATCCGTTGCCCTTAATCA
>CAYFOC010000035.1:0-12030 GCA_964344615.1 uncultured Methylococcus sp. | reverse complement strand
GCCTTAATCTTCTAGCCCAATCACCTGTGACCCGCTCCAACTGGATTCTGACCCCGCATCCCGGAGAAGCGGGCCGGCTCCTTGGGATATCGACAGAGGCCGTTCAGGCGGATCGACTGAAGGCCGCCGAGCAGTTGGCTGAGCGATTTGGAGCCACCATCATTCTCAAGGGTGCAGGCAGCATCGTCGCCAGCCCCAAGGTCATCTCCCGCATCATTCCACTCGGCAATCCCGGAATGGCCTCTGGCGGTATGGGTGACACCCTCACAGGGATCGTCGCTGCCCTTTTCGCGCAAGGTCTCGATGAATGGTCGGCTGCCACCTTCGGTGCTCTGCTGCATGCAGCAGCGGCTGATCATCTGGCTGAACAATACGGAGAACGGGGACTTCTTGCCCTGGATCTTCCTTCGACAGTTCGAGCCCTCCTTGATGACCCTTCACTTTTGAAAACTCCAACATGGCCCTGCCTGATTCCCTAAACACGACGATCGCTCTCGCCGATGAATCAGAAACCCTGGCGCTGGGGGCCGAACTATCGCGCTTGATCCATCCCGGCACCGTGATCTTTCTGCATGGGAACCTCGGTGCCGGAAAGACGACGCTCGTCAGAGGCTACCTCAGGGCACTGGGGCATCAGGGTGCGGTTAAAAGTCCGACGTTCACCCTGGTTGAAGAATATGAACTGGAGCGCTTGAAGGTCTTTCATTTTGATCTTTATCGCCTGGCGGATCCCGAGGAACTCGCCTGGATGGGAATTCGGGATTATTTTTCATCCGACAGCATTGCTTTCATAGAATGGCCTGAACAAGGCGAAGGTTTTCTACCTGAACCTGACCTTGAAATCACGTTGGCCTATGACGGGCTTTCCAGAATTGCCCAGATTCGCCATGCAGAAACGCCTCCATTGGCTTGCAGGCCTTAAGCCCAATCGGTATCTTCCCGGCATCTTCCATATAAACCTTCCGATGATTCGTTTCTTCGTCCTGATCCTCGCGGCATTCTTGCCTCCAAGCCTCTGGGCCGCCCCACAGGTTCATACCCACCCCTTTACCGTTGCGATTGATCCGGGTCATGGCGGGAAGGACAGTGGCGCAATCGGCCCTACGGGCATCCAGGAAAAGGATGTCGTCCTTGCCATCGGAAAGCGTCTTCGTGACTTTATTCGGGTAGAACCCGGCATGAAAGCGGTCATGATTCGTTCGGATGATCGATTCGTCGATCTCAAGCGACGGGCTGAAATCGCGCGAGAGGTTCACGCAGATCTCTTTATTTCCCTCCATGCCGATGCCTACGAGGATGGAGCCGTCAAAGGCTCTACCGTGTTTGTTCTTTCAGAGAACGGTGCATCCAGCGAAGCGGCACGCTGCCTTGCCGATCGAGAAAACGCCGGAGAAGTAGGCGGCGTCGATTTAGGCGCTGAAGATGCCATGGTCGCCTCCGTTCTGGTCGATCTCTCCAAGAATGCAAACCGCGAGGCCAGTGAGAAAGCAGCTCGATTCGTCATGCTGTCCCTGGCTCACGACTTCAAGATTCATAACCCAACGGTCCAAAAGGCGGGTTTCAGGGTCCTCAAGTCGCTAGATGTCCCCTCCATTCTCATTGAAACCGGATTCATTTCGAGTCAGGAGGAAGAGGCGCGACTGACCGACCCCAAGATGCAGGATCGGCTGGCTCGCTCCATCTTCTTTGGGATCAAGAAACTGCCCCATTAACGCAAGAGGAACGCCTTTGAAGAAGAATGAGGGCCAGCGCGTGGTCTTTACCACAGGCGTTGGCAGGGTCTGTCCTGACTGTGGCCGCGCGAAGGAGGCTTGCGCGTGCAGCCAGATCAAGAAATCGGCACCTGCTGCCAAAGGGGATGGAATCGTTCGTATTCGCCGGGAAACCAAAGGCCGCAACGGCAAGGGCGTGACGGTCATCACCGGCGTACCTCTCCCAACGAGTGAACTGGAACTCCTGGGCAAGGCCCTGAAGCAGCGCTGTGGGACCGGTGGAACCGTCAAGGATGGAACGATTGAGATTCAGGGGGACCAACGCGCCCTTCTTCAGGCTGAACTCGAAAAGCGCGGCTTCAAGGTCAAACTTGCCGGGGGATAGCCCACAAACCAAAAGGGCCGAACCCTTCGATGGGCCGGCCCTCATGAATGCGGCACGGATCGACCCCTAGACAGGGGTCAAAAATCCTTACTTTGCCGAATAAATCACGGTCGGGTTGAAATACGCCGCCGGATACTTGGGATCGGTAGGCGTTGCCGCCGCAGAGGCTGCTGCGATAGCTGCAGGAGTCACGCCGCCAGCGCTCGGGGTAGTAGCCACCGCGCCGTGCGTCGCTTCAATCAATTCCGCATTGGAGAAGAGCACAGTCGGCTGGAAATTGTAGGCAGGATACTTGTCTTCGCTTGCTACAGCAGGATTTGCCGACAGCGCAGAAGCCAGCAGTACTGATGCTGCCAAGGTCTTGATCATCGTCATTGAGTTGTCCTCCATCCTTAAAATCTAGGGTCAGGGTCACAAGCCCCCACCACGTCACTCTTGTTCTTGCGGGAATTGTAACGAATCCGTACCACCCACGACCACCATATCCCTAACTTTATCCCAAAAACCGCCGCGACGGAATTTGGTTGGTCAAAGAAATTACCCCTATCGGACCTAAAAAAGACCCGTAATGTTCCCGTGTTCATCCACGTCGATGGATTCCGCCGCAGGAACCTTGGGAAGCCCAGGCATGGTCATGATGTCTCCGGCGATCGCCACGATGAAGCCTGCCCCGTTGGCGAGTCTGGCTTCACGAATATGGACATCGTGTCCTTTAGGAGCCCCCTTTTTCGAAGGGTCGGTCGAAAATGACATCTGGGTCTTGGCCATGCAAACCGGATAATTCGGGTATTCCGCACTCCAGGTCTGGAGCTGCTGACGGACCTTAGGATCAAACGTCACGCTCTTTGCGCCATAAATCTTGGTGGCAATGGCTTCAATTTTCTCGATCAGGGAGAGATCGTCCCCATAGACAAACTGATGCTGCCCCGGCGCGTGATCGACAATGTCCGCGACCGCATGGGCCAGATCTTCGGCGCCTTTGCCGCCTTCCGCCCAATGACGGGCAATTACCACCTTGACGCCCAAAGCCTCGCAGCGGGCTTTCAGAAGCGCCACTTCGGCATCGGTATCGAAGGTGAAATGATTGATGGCAACCACCGCAGGAAGGCCATAGTGGGTCTTGATGTTTTCAAGATGCTTTTCAAGGTTCTCGAGGCCCTTTTCAAGAGCCTCAAGATTTTCCTGATTGAGAGCATCCTTCAGTACCCCACCATGGAACTTGAGCGCACGGATCGTCGCCACGAGCACCACAGCCTGAGGCTTGAGACCGGCCATACGGCACTTGATGTCGATGAATTTCTCAGCCCCAAGATCGGCCCCGAAGCCCGCTTCGGTCACCACATAGTCAGCAAGCTTCAGTGCCGTCTGAGTGGCCGTCACGGTGTTGCAGCCGTGGGCAATGTTGGCAAAGGGTCCACCATGGATCAGTGCCAGATTGTTTTCAAGCGTCTGAACCAGATTGGGCTTGATCGCGTCCTTCAGAAGCGCAGCCATCGCACCTTGTGCCTTAAGATCGCGCGCGTAGATGGGCGTTTTACCGTCAAAGTGGTAGCCGATGATGATTCGGCCCAGGCGTTCCTTGAGGTCCTTGAGATTACGTGACAGACAGAGGATGGCCATCACTTCGGATGCAACGACGATGTCGTAGCCATCCTCCCTGAGGTAGCCATTCGCCGTACCGCCCATGCCGACCACAATCTTCCGAAGCGCCCGGTCATTCATGTCGACGACGCGCTTCCACTGGATGCGACGGGGATCAATTCCCAACGCATTGCCGTGGTTGATGTGATTGTCGATCAGTGCGGAAAGGAGATTATGGGCGACTCCGATCGCATGAAAATCGCCGGTGAAATGAAGGTTGATGTCCTCCATCGGAACCACCTGGGCATACCCGCCTCCAGCGGCTCCCCCCTTGACCCCAAAACAGGGTCCCAAAGAGGGTTCGCGAAGACAGATCAGTGCCTTTTTTCCAATTCGGTTGAGGGCATCGCCCAATCCGACGGTCGTTGTCGTTTTGCCTTCGCCCGCTGGCGTCGGACTGATGGCCGTGACCAGGATAAGCTTTCCATCGGGTCGACCTTCAAGGCTTTCGATGTATTCCTGCGAGACCTTGGCCTTGTAGTGGCCATAAGGATCGAGTGATTCAGCCGGGATCGCGTACTGATCCCTGGCGATCTCGATAATGGGCTTGAGACGGGCGGCGCGGGCAATTTCAATGTCAGACATGGGAAGCACTAGATCAAGGTCAATCAGAGTGACATTCTAACCTTTTTGCCTCTCATTCACCCAGTCGCAGAGCCCTTCCCATGGGTGCCAGACTACTTAGTCTTCCCTGAACAACATTTCTTGAACTTCTTGCCACTGCCACACGGGCAAGGGGCATTCTTGAGGGTCTGCCCCATATGCGCAATCTTGCCGTGATAAGGAAATGTGGCGTCCAGATACGCCCATTTGCCTTTCTGGCGCACAAAGCGGCTGATTTCATGGAAGAGATAGGTGTCATCCCCAAGCTCATAGGTCGCCTTGAATTCGACGACCCCACGCTCATCGTTTTCACCGCCACCAATGGTGTTAACGATCTTAAGGCTGGACCAGCGGCGCTCATCCTTGTCGAACTTGAGATGCGCCGGACGGGTCGTAAGATCCCAACTGTCCAGAAGATATTCGGAGTTTCGAAGCTGAAAGGCCGAAAACCGCGAACGCATCAACGTTTCACAGGTTGGAGGATTTTCCTTTCCCGAAATATAGGGTTCGCAACACGCTTCGTATGGATGTTCCGAATGACAAGAGCAGTGGCCTGAAGTTTCCATGATTCGTCGAAGAGTGAGCTCAAAAGCTCCATTTTAACAAGCTGGATCTGGCTTTACCGGATACTCCCCCCTTCCCTGCCGTCCACATCCATCCAGAAGCAAGGCAAGCCCAGCGATTCCAGCCAGATAGGGCCTTCATTTTCCTTCAACATCGCGATCGTTGAGGCGCTGCCCGCAATCAAGCAGTAATCAGCAATCACACTGACAGAGGCCATGGTTCGTACGGGCCAACCCGTTTTTGGATTGAGTACATGTCCGTATCGAACCCCATCAATCACCATGCAACGCTCGTAATCGCCACTGGTCGCCATCGCACCCTGGGTCAGGTAAAGCGTTCTGATGAATGTGCCTGGCATTCGAGGGTGCGTTATACCAACTACCCAAGGATCGCCGCCGGGATGGGGGCCAAGGACTCGGATATCTCCACCTAGATTGATCAGGCCGTGCTGGACACCGGCTTCACCGAGAAGTGCCGCAACCCGATCAACGGCAAACTCTTTAACGGCGCCGCCAAGGTCCAACTCTAGGCCAGGATAGGGAAATTCAAGCGTAGGGGAATGCCAACGGAGCTTTGACCAACCGATAGAGGTCAAGAGCGCTTGGATCGCATCGGAACTTGGAAGGTCCTTACCTTTGTACCGCCAAGCCTGCCTGAGAACACCAGAGGTGACGTCAAAGAGACCACCACTTTGGTCGTAGCACGTGGCCACATAGTCCAAAAGCCCCGCGGTTTCTGGGTCGACATCAATGCAACCGCCAGTCAGTGCTATGCGATTTATTTCCGAAAGAAAACTATCTGTGCGATAGCGGGAATATTTACACTCAAGACGCCGAACCTCTTCGACGGCAGAACGAACCAGTTGAGAAGCACGAGAACGCGTAGAGGAATAAAGCTTGATCTCGCAGGGCGAACCCATGGCGAGAAATGGCTCTTCATAAAACGTATTGTTCAAACCAGCCCTCACCCAAGAAATCGGGTGCAAGCAACATGAGCGTCACTCACCCTCGGGGAGAATACCAGTTCTGAAGAAATCCAAAAGAAAGTCGACTAACGAGGATCTGAAGAGAACTTGAAGGGCCTCGTCGAGGCCCTTCGATCATCCGAGTGGATTACTGCTTTATGCCTGTAGCAACACCCTCAGCTCCATAAGCGGGTGTAGACCAATTTGAGGTGAATGCCTTCCCACCGTTCCCAAGGGAGATATTCCAGACAGAAGTAGCGCCCGTACCCCATGTACCGACCAACTTCAACTGGCAAACCTTGAAACCATTGTCGTTGTGCCCCGGGTCATTAATAGTCGTACCAATTAGCTCCAAGCTACCTGACAAATCGAATGTAGCGTTTCCACCAGCTGAGGCAGGATGCTCCATGAAACATGAACCGGTCATAGCGCCATTCTTAATTGACCACGCACAAGTCCCCGCATGAGCTTCGCCGACAAATGAGGCCGAGGTGGTGGTCCATACACCGTTCATCGCATTGACGTTGCACGCTGCAGACGCATCAAAGGCGACGATGAGTGACAGGATGGTGATTGCTGAAATTTTACGCATGGAGTACTCCGCTCTTATTGCTGATATCAACCTAAAATCTAAGGTCGAACACATATTGCAATTTCCATGCCCATGCTTATAGGGTCAATTATTTCAACAGCCTACAAGAATTTATCCGATCTTCCTCATAAGAAACCCGCCAGAATGCGCGATATGACACAGTTCGAAATAAAATCAGACCGGGCACTGATCCCGATACCTGACCCTAGAAAGCAATGCTCCAGTTCGCCCAAAGCGAACCTTTTTGCTCCAACTGGTAGCCGTTATAGTCATTCCAGGCAGGCTGAAGCCACTCGATCCCGAAGTGATTCCCTTTGAATGTACCTGTTTGCACGTGGCTGTTGAGCCCTAGGCCAATATTGAGAAATTTGCCGCCATAGCTTTGCGGCATATCCATGGGACCGGTGGGTTGGAGCCACGTCTGAGGGTAAGTCCCTGAAATCTGAGCCTGCGATGTAAAGAGCGCCCTGACGGATCCCGAGAGCCAATCTCTGATTTGGTAGCTCCCCCATGCCGTTGAGGAGAACATTGCCCCAACCGCATAGCCCGCTGCATTTTGCGCCTCAAGCGGAACATTGCCACTGATCTGTCCCCCCCAGTTGTAATCCCCGGAATATCCGTTGTAGGTCAGGCTTGGCCACGCATTCCAGGTGCCTGTCCCCAGCTGCATACCATAGTGTTCCGCCATGGAATTACCGCTCATCGACTCAAAAACGCTTCCCGTCGGCGCCGTAAACCCAGCGGTCAGGTGAATTTTGTGACCGGGTACCTCATAGAGCTTGAAGAGGCTACCCAGGAAAATATCACCTATACCACCGGTTTCATGCGCGGTATTCGAACCATGGGATGCATGGATATCTTGCCCAGAAGGAGGGGGAGCGCCATTCAGAGTCCTAAGATGCATGTCCATGCTCATAAATTGCGGCATGAGCATCAATGTGAGCCAATCTGTTGGCGCATACATAATGTCTACCATGGCCATGCTCATATCCATGGTTTTTGGCGTGAATCTGCACTTCACCCCTGGCCCACATCCCGTATTCACAATGAGCATGTCGGGAACACTAGATGTTCCATGGAACATATCGCCACTTTGGAAGGCATAGTTGTATCGGACCCCAACCATGGTGTCGCCCGCATTCGCCAACATGTGGTTAAACATGATGCCCGCTGGCCCATCCATGCCGAGATGCTCTTGTCGATGATCATGCCCTTCATGGTGGCCGGAATGTTCGCCCAAAGCTTCAGCGATGCTTGAACTCCCTACCGCCGCAAGGTCAACTTTGACCGCCGCATTAAATTGGTAGTAATCGATACTGGACCAAGCCCCCTGGCCTGAACCCGTCCCGCCCATTCTGAGATCCCCGGCATGCCGATACCATTCGAATCCAGCCTCGAATCCCATTGCCTTGCCGATGGCTTTGGTGACGGTCAGGCCCGCACTGACCGATCCATAGGCCGCCAATCGCCAGTCACTGGAATAGGCCGATAAAGGTACTCCCGCAAGGTTAAATTGCCCGCCGGCAGTTGGCGCCGCTCCGGTAAACAAAAAGTAGGGCTGATAAAAGGACGCGCCGCTTTGAGAGTAATACCGGACGTTGGGGGTAATCGACCAATCATCAATGGGCTGGACCCAATCAAGATCAAAGGTATGCGCCGAGATCCCCCAATCATCGAGGAAAAACCGATACCCCCCATGGATGGCTGCATCGAACTCCTGAATGTACTGAACAAAACGCGCATCCCAAAAGCCTTGATTGCGGATTGTGGGACGGCGTTCAATGACGGCCTCTACATCGGCAGCCCATAAATTCGGGGTACCATCCGAAGGCCCCGACACAGGTGGATCCTTGAAGTTCACGAATACCATGTCGACGGCCTTATAGGGATTTCCCAGATAGCCGTTACTGCGGATGAACCCTGCACCCGTCTGTAAAACAAGATTTTTGTTGATGATCTCGGAGAGATTCAGATGGAAATTCCAGTCTTGTCGATTGCCCGTAATGTGCTGAACCGTAGACCCCCACGGTCCTGCCTCGGTCTGAATCTGACCGCTCGCCGCGTAGTAACTCTTGTCCACATAAGGTGAATAGGTCGGATTGATCAGCGCGTAAATCGAGCTGTTGGAGTAATCGACCCCATAGTTCAAGGCCGTTCGCTTCTGATCGAAATAATGAAGACCATTGAAGCCTCCAAAACCAGAACTGTAATCAGGTTCCTGCGATACGCCCCCGGTTACATTAAAGGCCATCTCCTCCCATTCCTTACCCAACTTGAAGTTCCCAGCATTTCGAACTTCTGTCGAGGCTGAAGCGACCGTCTGAACCAAACGCTTGTCCGGAGCATAGCTCGACGTCGTGGGGTTCAGCCCCCAAGGGGTTAGATTTCTCGAATAAAGAATGCTGTAGTTGCCCTGAACCAGAGGCGATGCACCTGCCGCCGTTGGATTATTACCGCCCAAAGCGTTTGGCGCTGAAGTCACAGGTGTTGCCCCGGACCATGTGTCCTGCGCGTATCCGACAGCAAACTTCCAATGATCGTCAAGATTGACGATTGCATTGCCCTCGATATTGTTGACCTCTAGCGGGTGGTACTGGCTCTGAAGCCCCCCATACATGAGCCATGGCGTTTGCTTGTAAAAGCCATACTGAAGCGTCACGGGATCATCGATCGCTGCCTGTGCGCCATGACCAAGGGAGAGCCCCGGTATAGCCAAAGCCGCCGCCGTCAACTTCCCTAAAGCCCCTGCATCCTTGGTTCTTTTGATCGCACATAGGCGCGTTGAACGCGAATTCTGCAAGGCTAATTGAAGTAACCGCGAACTCGCAAAGCTCCGTAATGCTTTGATTGAATTCGGATGAAAACGATCCTTCCTCCTCATGCCAGTCAAACCCAATCACTCACTAGTAACAGCCGCATCCGCCGCCACCGTTACTCAAGGTGCTCCCCGTTGCCGCTTCTCGAGCTCCGTAAATGTGTTCCCGAAATTGAGCCTGTGCGCCAAAGGGTTGCGGAGCCATTTGGGGTTTAGCGAGATTCTTTCGCTCCCACGGCATGACATTGCTACACCCAAGTTCACCGATGATTAGGAGCATCAATAACAAAAACCGCATGAGAGATAATCGCAGCAGCACGCCCTGAGCAACGTCGTTCATCAGAAAGGTCATGGGCTTAACCATTAAAACGCCAAGAGATCGCAACCGGAGACTTTTGCATCTTGGCGGTTTTCTTGTTGAGCCTGAAATAACGCTGGGCCTTCACCATGAATCCTGCCACGATAAACCAAGCGCCGAAGGCCATGGTGTCGAAATGAGACCATGGCAAGAGCAGCCCTTATTGAGGCTAAGGTAGCGAGGCGCTGTGGATTCTTCTCCGTCAATTGGGAAGAACCTCTTCAAAGGTCTTCAGAGGCCCCAACAGCGTCGAGCGGCCCGTTTTCCCAATCGCCGGAATTATTTCGATCTGGTCGGCGGCAAAACCGGAATTTATCGGGGAAGCCTGATTCGTAAAGCCTTCCGGCAAATCCAGCGACGGATGATCAAAGGGAGCTTTTTCCCAACGCACACGTTCATCGGTGAGCCCCTTTAAGAATTCCACGAGATCGGCCGTATCCCTATCAGACATTCCAAAGGGAAAGATCAACTGTGGCAGCATGTCAAGATTACTGACATTACCACCACGGTTATAGAACTGGGCCACCTCCAGGAGTGACTTCATGCTGCCGTTATGCATGAAGGGACCGGTGAGTTCCACATTCCTCAGAGAGGGTATTTTGTAGGTATTTAAGGTTGCAAATGCGGCCCCCTGGTTGGGCTTTGCAAGCTGTTGCGCCAGGCCATTGATTGTGGGGACCTTCGCGGCTCCTTTGCGTCCCTTGCACTTTCCTGGCTTCATGCCATTGGGATCATCCCTGAGTGTATCCGCCGCCCAATCCACAATGAATGGGTACTCCATATCACACGCGTAAACCGAAACCGGATCGACCAGAGCCACCTGACCTTTAGCCAATGCATCGAGATACTGCTGAGTGAATGAAAGTGGGTTTCCCCAAGGATCATTTGCATTTTGGCCGGGATCGAAGCTCTCGGGTACGACGCCTGTATTTGTGAACCCCGTATCCTTCAGCGCATAGGCAATCGAGCCCGCAGCCGTGGTTAAAGAATAGGAGGTGCGATCGACGAGAACGGGGCCATCCCCATTGTTGACAGCATAAATGGAAGGATCTGCCGCGGCCGAGAAGGTAGGGCCGGCATGACAAATGGCACAGTGGTTGTTCAGAAAGACAACCATCCCCCTCTTCTGGGCTGGAGTGAGTCCACTCGGCGCCTTACCTCCCACGACATATTCTTCCGTGTACGGCGTCATGGGTGTGTCATACGGAGACTGGTCTGAGATGAGCGTAGCCTCATACATCTGGATAGCCAGACCAAAGAACATGGCGAAATTCGCTTCCGCCTGAGAATAGGTCTTGCCCTGAATAGTCACGGACGAATTACTCGACCAATATTTCTTTGCAAAAGCCTTTTGAATCAAATCTCGGTAACTCTGATTGAGACCTTTGCCGGAACTGTTGCGGTATGAAGCCAAAACACTGTCATCGATAGCGATATCCTGTTGGCTTAAAGGCGTCATATCCAGCAATTTGTTGCCGATATCGGGAAAGAGGCGCTTGGCACAGGACATCTCAACACCATTGAGAGGAGGACCGGCCGCCTGTGAGGCCAAGGATGAGTTGATAAGCCGCAATTGGACCTTATCGACGCCGTTGCCCTTCGTAACCCAGACACCCGCATCAGGATCCCTGACGCCCCAAGGAGATTGGCCGTTGAAGGTGTTATTCGCGCGCCCATCCCAGAAATTCCTGAAATTAAAGACGGCATTTATGACTGTAGGTGCATTGCGGTTCGTAGGCTGCCTGGAATTACGACCGGAAACCACATCATGGTAATTCACATCAGGGACCGCACTACAGTCATCCACCGGTGATGGAGGATTGACCTTGAGCCAATTGGCCATGAACGTTCCCTGTGAGCCCACCACATCATCCGTTGAAAAAAGGACCTTAGAGGTTTTATCAGCAGGATTTGTGAATGCCCACATGGGGAAATCCGCTTGCTTCAACTGATAATTTGTATTGATCGTGCTGTTCGGATTCCCCCCTGACTTTGTGGGTTGGAAAGTCAGCCCAAGCACGTGATTGGAGTCAAGATCACCCGTATTAATCTGGTTTTTTGTGCGGCTATCCGCCCCGGCATGGTAATGACAGCTGGCACAGGCTGATCCGTCACTCCCCACGGCCATATCCCAGAAAAGTGCCTTACCGAGCACACGTGCCGCTGCCGGGTTCACTACGATGGAGGACGAGCCGCCAATCAGGCCTGGGACTCGTGGAGGACGAACCGTATTCAGGCCTGGCGTGGGCTTGCCGTGACCAAAAGCCTGACCGGTAAATCCTGCACTTAGGGCAATCAAAAATACGGCCCGTATTAACTTAGTCATAAAAACCATCTCCGTGCCCCGGCTATCGGGGTTGTATATTTTTCAATCGCTCGTCAAAAGGCAACAGGGG
>CAYFOC010000034.1:0-12037 GCA_964344615.1 uncultured Methylococcus sp. | reverse complement strand
GGTAGCCTCGAGGCTCAGGTGCCCGTTTGCTCCCAGGCCACCCACGGTGGCATCCCTCACCCCCAGAACTCTCAACGGGTTCCATCTCACCCACATGCTTATTAATAAACTCGAATAAGCACCTGTTTTTCAAAATCCCCATACCCGACCCTGATTCCAAACTGATTAGGTAGGTTTACCGATCAGACCCTTTTTAATTCAGGGAGATTGAGCGAGTGCAGACTCAATCGCAATAAGGAAGAGGGGGTCATCGGGCTCAACATTCGAGGGATATACCTGAATAATTTTTCCATTGCGCCCGATAAGATATTTCTGAAAATTCCATTTCGGCATCACTCCGGATTCTTGCGCAAGGGCCTGAAAAAATGGGGACGCCCCTTCGCCTGAAACCCCTGATTTCTCAAACAGGGGAAAGGTCACACCATACTCCTTGCGCGCTACACGCTCGGTTTCAGTAGGGTTTTCGTGTTCCTGGCGAAAATCGTTCGAGGGAAAACCCAGCACCACTAACCCTTGTGAGCGATAGGCCTGGTAGAGCGACTCTAGCCCTCTCAGTTGGGCTGTATAGCCGCACTGGCTGGCCGTGTTCACGACGAGTACAACCTGATTCCTATAGCGATCACAGAAATTCAAACTTTCCCCTCGATTGATGAGACGTGCCGAATAATTTAGGAGTGTTGGGCAGGACTCAATAGCTCTAGCCATGTGCGGGAGCCCTGCTGCAAGAAGCAGAAGGGCTCCGATAAGACTTGTTTGCTTGCTCATGGCAGATTTAGAACGATTTCTCAGCCGCAGTAAGATGTGTCACTGCTGCGTGAGCAGACTCTGCGGCTACTGGTGCATGGCCTGCTTTTGCATGGATGATTGTTTCATCTAGGTTCTTTATGCCGGCATCAAGATGAGGGTTCGCCCTCTCAGCCTTTGCCGCTTCCGCATGACTTTTTGCAACACTGGCGTGTTCAGCGCAGGCGGCCGTATCTCCTTTCTTTGCGCTCTCTTCAGCGGCTATAGCGTGCTGTGTAGCTTCAGCCTTATGGTTCTCGGCAAACGCAAGTCCGGAGAACAGGAGGGAAAACCCCAAGGCTACGGCAGAAAACAGTCTTACTTCATTCATGTCGTTCTCCATTCAATGTCCAGATTAGGATCGGATAGGTTTTCAATGGCAACCCTACAACTTGTTAATCCGATAACCACAATGCTGAGACATGATTGAACCACCAAGGTTCAGCCGTTTGCCTACCATGGAATAGAGTGAGTCTGATAATCGAGAAAGTGGGCACCCGGCCCATCGGGCATGCTCATGATGGCCTGCATGAGACCCCGCACGGCAATTTTTGCATCGATGACATCATGCCTGTGATGAGTGAACGGTGAGGATAGCGGTGAGATAACCGTGCCCGGCTGCAGAGCAATGACTCTCATTCCGGGCCGTTTTCTCTGCAACTCGATAGCTGCCGTTTGGAGCATCATATTGAGAGCGGCTTTGGAAGCTCTGTAGCCATACCATCCACCCAATCTGTTGTCGGAGATACTGCCAACTCTTGCTGAGAGCTTTGCGTAACAGGGTGAGCCTGAGGCCAAATGAGGCTCCAGAGCTTTAAGAAAAAGCAAGGGCCCCGTTGCATTGATCTTGAAATAGCGCTCCAACTGCAGAGGATCTAAGGCTCTGAGCGTTTTTTCAGGGCCTTGCCCGTCAATCACCAGAACACCCGTGGCATCAATGACCAGATCAAAAGGGCCCGCTGACGCCAAGTTCTCAACAATCTCGGGAAAGCTTTCTGGCAACTCGAGGTCGAAGCCTGAATTTAGGCTCCTTGAGAGGCGAGTCACAGATTGACACCTAGTGTCATTGGAAAGTGCTTCACAAAAAGCTTGGCCAATCGTCCCGGTGGCGCCAATAACGAGAGCCTTGAAGCCCTCAACAAAAATATGGGGATCTGACATCTAAGCTTAATTCCTCCGGTCAATTCAGACGATTCCATGCGTTAGATGAATTTCCCCTTCGTCAGAGACTGCTTTAAAACAAATTACCAGAATGGTCTCACACAGAAAATGAGCCGAGCATGCTTGCGCATTATTCTGGGTATCAACAGCTCGGCCAACACCCCGAGAGCATTCAGAAGCTAGTCTTGATGGAGTTATTGAAACCAGCGTTCCAGTTGGATGTCCCGGCTAAGCTTCACAATCGTATCCTTCAGTCAGAGACGAAGACTTCAGGCGACATCGCAAATATTCAAATAGGACTGGCCAGAATGCTGTTGATAACGAGGATGTTCAAGAACATGGTGTATTTGAACTTATTCAGAACGCCAATCTGAGCCATATGAATTATGCATTGGCTTTCATCAGTTCCTGTTGCCAGAATCGTCAGCTTGGCATGGGGTTCTGTGTTTTTCTCGGCCGAGCATGGTGAATGTCTAGCGTCACACTGTTGGTAAGGTCTGAATCATTGGCTTTTGAGCAAGATTCCATTATTCCGACTTTCAAAGAGACAATGGCTTGACGGTCTTTTCGTGTTTTCGTAGTCCGAATTCGTTTGGCTGGATACGTGCTCAGCAAGAAAATCATACTGCCACCTGTCTGCTTGATCATTTGTTTTGAGGGGTACGTGAAATGGCCAAATTCGTGTTCATTCTTATGTTGTCTTTCGGGGCCGTGACATCCTTCGCATCAACGATCTATGAGGTCGAGCCAAATGACAACCTTAACGAAGCAAATCGCCTAGGCATCAAGCAAACCCTCGTAGGGCAACTTTATTTCAATCAAGATCAGGATTGGTTCCGGATTGAAAATCCTCCGGTTGGAGGTGTATTGGCGGCTTATCTGAACTGCAGCTATTTCGATGGAAAGCCCTCGTCAAACCCCTTTGTGTTGTCTTTTTATAGTGGTAGCGGTCAATTACAGGCACTTCACACGGTCCGAAGAGCAGACTGTGTTAACCGAAACTTCAGGATGAATATTTCATTTCCTACTTTCCAAGATTATTTCTTGGTGGTGAGTGCTGGTGGTGATTATATCGATACAAATTACACGATCCGGGTTGGTGCCCCAGTTGTGATCGGGAACCCTCAGGTTTGTCCAACGGGGCAGCGCTTGTTCAAGCAATACCGCACAGCACCAGGTACTCCACCCTCAGATACGGACCCCAACGGGAGTTCGGATTGGCAGGCATGGTTTCACACGTATTGCCCGGGATACACGAATCCGTCAGCCTGCAAACCCTATACATACGTCTGTCGCTAGGCCTGCTAGACGGCTTTAATTGAATCCCTGCCGGACAAGGCCCTATGATGAGCATTGGTTCTCTTCGCTCTAAATGCTCCTATGGGTTTGCGTGTTCTGATCTTTCATTTATTCCTTTTCAGTGCGCCTCTGCTTCAGTCTGATGAACTGCTGCACAAGTCGTTTTGGAAGAATACTTCCTCAGACCGCCTCAAGGCATTGGCGCTTTTGGAAACTCTCCATGCCGATTTGCTTGCTGCAAAAAGCGCCACGATTGTCCTTGAAGCTTGGTGCAAGGATCATCGTCAATCTCCTGACCCTAAAATTCAGGCGATTCGAGATCCTGCACTTCAAAAACCGGCACCAGCAGAGGTCAAAGAGCTGCTAAAGGTGACCCCTCAAGAAAGCATCCGCTATCGAAGCGTCCGGCTTACGTGTGGAAAACATATTTTCTCGGAAGCTGATAATTGGTACGTTCCAGAGCGATTGACGCCTGTTATGAATGAGCGGCTTGATAAAACGGATACCCCGTTCGGGATTGCCGTCAAAGATTTGAATTTCACACGACGGACGATTGGCGATGAGAGATTGTGGATTCCCTTGGACAAGGGATGGGAGATGAAGGCGCTCACCTCGCACACCACTCATCATCGCCTCGAAATTCCCACGTATGTGCTTCGAACGCGCGCGACGCTCTCCACGCCGGATCATTCGACATTCAGCGTAGTTGATGAAAGCTATCGCCACGATCTTTTTGATTTTCGACTCTCGCCCTGACGTCGATGGCCGATACGATTGCATCTGTTTCAATCAGCGAACTGATTATCAAAAAAAGCCGATTTCTGGGGCGGGTAGAGCCTATCCGTGATCGGGCTGAAGCGCAGCGGGTCGTGGCGTCACTCTGGCGTGAGCACCCTTCAGCCACCCATGTTTGCTGGGCCTTGATGGCAGGAGGACAGTCTGCGGCGAATGACGACGGTGAGCCCAGTGGAACGGCCGGGCGGCCCATGCTGGAAGTCTTGCGTCATCAAAAGCTGGAAGGCGTCTTGGCCACGGTCGTCCGTTACTACGGCGGCATCAATTTGGGGGCTGGCGGGTTGGTGAGAGCCTACACCGATGCCATCGCCCAAGCCTTGAAAGGAGCCACAAAAGTTTCGATTGTCCCGATGCAGCGAGTGGCTTGTGCGCTCCCTTATGCGCTGGAAGGCATCCTGAGGAATCGGATTACCCAGTTAGGCCTTACAGTCCTCTCGTCAGAGAAGGGCATGGATCTGAAAATAATGATTGAGGGCCCCGAGAATTTGATACAAAGCCTCATGCGGGACTTAAATGAAAGCGCTCATGGCCGCATCGTTTGGGTGGAGATTTAGCTTATCGCTTGGTGGGCAGTTGGCTTGCAAAAGTCTCCGCATTTACGGCGAAGCTATGGGCGTCAGTTGCATTCGCTTGAGTGGCCGCTGAAAACACGCCGACCACGACATAATCTTTCCCCGATTTCATTAGCAGGGGGGCCCCAGAATCACCTTTGGTGCTGTCACAATCCGTCTCGAATACTCGTCCATCTGCCTGAACCGTCTGAATTCCACAGACCGGGTCGAGGTCAAGCAGATAAGGACGATCTTGAGGATATCCGCCAGTAGCTAATTGCTTGGCCTGATTGCTTTGAAGTTCAGCGGCCCCAAGGGGCTGGATGGGAATCGGGCGAACCTTGAGCGGGGTCTCGAGTTCCAGAAGGGCCCAGTCCTCCATAATGCTGTCGAGAGTCCCCTGAGGGGGCTTGGTCCTCGATTTGATGATCCTCTTGCCACGAGAAAAACCTGAATCCTCATCCCTTCTGGGGTTGGCCACGAAGACCACATCATTGGCCTCATACCAACGTCCCGCCCGTTCGTTATAGAAGCAGTGTGCGGCGGTGAGAACCAACGCAGGCCCAACGAGGGTGCCTGAACAATGTCCGACGGCTTCGGGTTGATTGATGCGCCCAATTGCCTGCCAGGGCCATTGTGTCGAATCCAGTGGGACCCGATCGTCTTTGCCGACGATGCCAGGGAGAGATTCGGAGGGCTGCATCGTGGTCGAGGATCTTGGCGCGGCCATACAGCCTGTATCGAGCCATATCCAAAGGCCCGCAAGAATCAGCAGGGATTGCAGGCTCGGGCCTCTTTGTTGTGCTTGGATATGCAGCATGTTTAGGCGCCGCCACAGATATGTTGAGAATCCATGAGATCCCAGGATTCCGAGGTTCTTAAGTTGGTTGCCCGGTAGGTTTGCCCGCGGTTGTCGCCCTTGGGGCAACCGACATACTGGGCAATGAGGCAAAGCTTCACCTTGTCGCCCACTTTGGAATGTTCGGAGATCGCGGAAACGACGTCATAGGATATCCCCATGATTCCATTGGCATAGGTGATGACCGTGCCTTGAAGTGAGCGATCCTCCGTTTCGAGACGTTTTCCAATCGTTTGAATCTTGGTTTTGTTGCACTTCGGGGGAGTGACCCGGATTTCCTTTGGTTCGGCATGAACCATAAAGGACAGGACCAGGCCGGCGAAAAGAGAAGTGCGTGACAGGATGGATGCACGCATAACGATCACCGCTGCAGCAAGGTAAGAATCACGATGCCAAGCGAAAGACTGATCAACATCAGACCGAGAATGATCCAGACCGCGAGATTTTTCATATATGCCTTCTTGGTGGCTAGGTGCCCGTATTCGATCTGATACGGCGGGGGGTTTATTGTGTACACTTTTTGGCGTGGGCGTTTGGCCTATATTCAATCTTTGGGAGGTTCTCATGGCAACAGAAAAAGCGACTGAGCAGGCACAGGCATCAACAAGCGCGAAAGATTGGCTCAAGAAGGTTGACGAATCCAAGGTTGGTGACCTTCGCAAGAAGTATCCCAAGGCTTTTTGGATCATCGGTGGTGTGGTTCTTCTGTCACTCATCGTCTGAATTGTTTGCCCGGGCCTGCCAGGGCGGGTTCGGGCTCACGGGCTGTGCTTTTTTGTTTTTTGTCTCCCATCCTTGGGTATGAGTGAGATGGGCGCCCCTCCGGTCCGTTACTCCAGTCGTTCAAGGACAGGGTGGACGTCGTGACGCAGTCTGCAGTTGTTGTAGGTGGCGGGTTTGGGGGCATGGCGGCCGCATTGCGGCTTCGGCGGCGTGGTTTTGAAGTTCTCCTCATCGAAAGGGGAGATCAGCTGGGGGGAAGAGGTCGCTGCTACGAATGGCAGGGCTTTCGTCACGATGCGGGTCCGACGGTTATCACGGCCCCTTTCCTGTTTGAAGAGCTTTTCGGCTTGTTTGGAGAAAAACTCTCCGATGCCGTTCGTCTGGTCGAACTGAAGCCCTGGTATCGCTACCACTTTCATGATGGCCTCACATTTGATTACGGCGGGACGCTGGAAGAAACGCTGTCTGAGATCGCTCGTATTAGTCCCGAGGATCGGGATGGTTATCTTTCACTTCTAGGTGAATCCAAAAGAATCTTTGATGTTGGATTTTCCGAACTTTCCGATCGGCCGTTTGATTCGCTTGGCAGCATGGTGGCGCAGATTCCTCATCTGGCCCGATTGAAAAGCCATCGCTCTGTCTGGGATTTTGTCTCCCGTCACATCACTTCGGACCACCTGAGAAGAGCTTTCTCCATCCAGCCACTTTTGGTGGGCGGAAACCCATTCAATACGACGAGCGTTTATAGCCTCATCCATTATCTCGAAAGGGCCTGGGGTGTTCATTTCGCGATGGGAGGAACCGGTGCACTCGTAGGTGCTTTGGCCGGCTTGATGGAGCGACAGGGCATCTCGGTAAGAATGCATTCGACGGCGGATCAGATCGTCTTTCAAGGGCGCAGGGCCGTAGGTGTCCAGTTGGCCAGCGGGGAGAGGATTTCCGCCGATCTTGTGGTCTCGGATGCGGATGCCGGCCATCTCTACAACCATATGATCCCATCCGGGAAGCAACCGCTTCAAACCCGTCTCAAAGCGCGCTATGGCGAATACTCGATGGGACTTTTTGTGCTCTATTTCGGAACGATGCGCCAATATCGCGATGTGGCGCATCACACCATCTGGCTCGGAAAAAGGTACCGAGGCCTGCTGCACGATATCTTTCACCGAAAGGCTCTAGCTCAGGACTTCTCGCTCTACCTGCACAGACCCACCGCGACGGATCCCAGTTTTGCACCAGAGGGTTGCGAGAGTTTCTACGTGCTTTGCCCGGTGCCTAACCTTTCGGCGGGTATTAATTGGGCGGAGGAGGGTCCCCGATTGCGTGATCGTATCGTAGAGGCGCTGGATGAGACCATTCTTCCAGAGCTCAAATCCTCTATCACGGCTGATTTTTTCAAGACCCCTGAGGATTTCCATACGGAATATCTCAGCCATCAGGGTGCCGGTTTTTCTCTGGCCCCGGTTTTGACGCAGTCAGCATGGTTCCGCTACCACAACAAGGCTGAGGGTCTTGAGAATCTCTACTTGGTAGGAGCGGGGACCCATCCGGGCGCAGGCCTTCCAGGTGTTCTCTGTTCTGCCCGAATTCTTGAACGGTATATCTAGTCATCCATGTTGGAATCACCTCAGGCAGAAGCACTAAGGGTTCATGGCAAAAGCTTTCATTGGGCCAGACATCTTCTGGGCCCGGTCCATGCAGAGCGTGCGACCCGACTTTACGCGTTTTGTCGGGAAGTCGATGACCTTGCCGACAACGCATCTTCAAAAGAAAGGGCGGTAGAGAGTTTGTCGGAGGTCATGGCCTGTCTGGATCAGGGCCTGGTCAAGGCCCCTTGGCTTCTTGATGCCATGTTGCTCTTTCGATCCACACGGATTGCCTCCTGGGTTCCCAAGGCTTTGGTGCAGGGGGTCCTTTGGGACCTTGAGTCCGGAATCATTGAAGATGAGCGCGCTCTTTTGAGGTACTGCTTTCAGGTGGCGGGTACAGTCGGCATCATGATGAGCGGTGTTCTGGATGTCAGTGATCCCCGTGCCTTGCCGCATGCCGTTGATCTTGGCATCGGCATGCAAATGACGAACATCGCACGTGATGTCATGAAGGATGCCCATCTGGGGCGAAGATATCTCCCAGGCAATTGGGTAGGGGACCTTGATCCCCTGGTGATAAAAGAAGACAACGGGGAACACGTGGAGATCTTGAAGGCCGCGGTCGTAAGGCTTTTATCATTGGCCGAAGACTATTACCAAAGCGGCATCCAGGGCCTCTCCTATCTCCCTGGCAGTGCTCGTTTGTCTATCCTCGTCGCGGCAAGAGTCTACCGGGAGATTGGGCTTGAAATTTTGAGTCGGGATGGGGATAGCCTTAGCGAGTCGGTCTATGTACCGAACTTACGGAAGACTCAGTTGACGGCCATGGCCTTGTTAAATCCTCTGGGAGATATCCATTTCTGGCGTCCCTCCAAGGGCCATGATCGACGTCTACATGAAGAAGGCCTTGGAGACTTTCCCTTGGGTCAGGGGCTGCTCCTTTGAGGGGAGAGCACTATGACCTCATAGTGCTCGGCGCTGGCTGTGCCGGCTTGAGTCTTGCTCATCAACTTTCTCGTTACCCCAAGCCCAAGGCAAAGGTGCTTTTTCTTGAGGCCCGACATCGTTATGTGCATGACCGGGTGTGGTGTCACTGGAAGAACCCCTCGGTAAACCTCGATGAACGATGGATTCAACGACGTTGGCATCGGATGACGGTGGGCGATGCTCGACGAACCGTCACCCTGACGACTGATCTCATGCCTTACATGCTTATAGAGTCGGGGACGTTCTACCAATGTGTGCAGGAGGATATCCGTTCCTCTTCGCTTCTAGATTTGCGTATGGGGGTCAATGTGTCTTCCCCAATTCTGAGTCATCAAAATGCCCATCGCGTAGCGTTTGGCGGCGAATCGGCCCAGAGTCATCATGTCCTTGATACCCGCCCGCGGTTGGGCGCACTGAGATCCCCTGGAATGTGGCAATCCTTCATCGGATGGGAAATTGAGTGCATGGATGAGGTCTTTGATCTTGAGACCGTGACGCTGATGGAGTTCGTTCGTCCATCCCGCTACGTTCTGGAGTTTGTCTACATTTTGCCGATGACGGCGAAACGGGCGCTTGTGGAGTGGACGGTTTTCGACCCACGGCCCATAGCCCCCGAAACGCTACTGGATGCGCTTTCAGGGAAGGTCAAGGCCTTGGCAGGTGGTTCCTCCTACCGTCGGATTCGCTCTGAAAAAGGCATTTTGCCCATGGGGGAGCTACGGGTGGCCTCGCCCGGGACGGGCGTTACCGATATCAGTCTGGGGTCGGGTATGGCCCGAATGGCCACAGGCTATGCTTTCTCCAATATCCAGCGTTGGGCCGTTCAGTGTGCTGAAGAGGTTGAAAGCGGAGGGGTCCCGCGGGGTCCGTTGCCACGCCCGCGTCCGATACAATGGATGGATCAACTGTTTATGAATCGGCTTCAGGCAAACCCGGATCAGGCCCCGGATTTCCTGATGGATCTTTTTGAGAAAACGGATCCTGAATGCCTTCTTGGATTCCTTGAAGGAAGTTCCTCTCCCCGTCATCTGGTGGCCGTCATGCTGAGCCAGATTGCAGGGTTCATGGGGGGGAAAGCGATATGACCCCCCCCTTTTTTATCCCTATTAAATTAACCGATTAAGGAGTAACACAATGACGACATTCATCATTTCAGGCAGCCGTGGAACGGATGATCCGACGATGGCGAGCCTCCCCTTTATCGCCGCCAAAAGTGCGGGTGAATCAGGACATGACGTCGTGCTCTGGCTTTGGAATGAAGCCGTGTCGCTGGCAAGGGAAGGTGTCGCAGACCATGTGGTCGGCGTAAATCTGACACCGCTTCAGGATCTTCTGATGGCGGTTCAGTTGGCAGGCATTCCCATCTGGGTCTGTGGCGCTTGTGCCGTAGCACGCGGCATCAAAGCTGACGATCTGGTAGCGGGTGCCGAAATCAAGGGAATGCCCGATTACATTGCTGCAGTTGCGGCCCGGGATAAAAACGTCGCTTTCTGATGGTGGGTCTCCCTCACATCAAAGATTGAAGACCAGTCGCAGTTCTGCCGTCTGATTCTGGGTGGCGGTTTCTGAGGGAGTCGTGTGGGAGAAGAATTTCTCACTGGTGAATTCCGTGGAAACTTCATCTGCCAACTGACGAATCAGATAGCCTGCCATCTGAAGAACGGCGACTTCATCTTCGATCATTTGCTCGGCGCTTGGGGCCGAGACGGCCAGCGGCACGGAGAGACCTTGATAGCGGATGATGACGCAAAACTTGAATTCGTCAGAGACGGTTTCAACTTCGACGACTTCGGTTCCATCACCCGAGGCCAAAAAGAGCTCATACTGGGTGAGCAGTTCAAAAACCTGCCAAGTCGCATAAATGGACCGCTGGACCAGTTCACGGGCAGCTCCCCAGCTTTTGCCCTGATGCTCAAGAAAGTCAGAGAGGACGTTCTGTGAAGTGTGACAAGCATCAAAACGTCGTTTTTCTCTCGATCTTGAACCGAGCCTAAATAGCGCGGTCAGGGTCAGAGTGGTCAAAATGCCAAGACTCACTCCTGAGAACAAAAAAGGCTCCATCCAAACTGGTGCACTTTCCATTAGTGCGCTGCGTTGTGATTCAAAGCTGATGCCGAGAAGGATGCCAAGTCCTATGGCCAGTATTTTTCGGTTGTCGAGTAATCGCGACGTGATGATTTGAAGGCCTGCCATCAAGGTAAAACAACTCAGGAAGACCATGGCGGAGCCTAGCAGGAGATCCGGCAGCAAAGTCCAGAACAGAATGACCTTAGGCATAAAGGCGAGGAGTATGCTTAAGCCTCCTAACCAGTAGGCGATGTAGCGGCTGGTGCAGCCGGTGGCCGCGGCCATCGAAACAGCCCCGCCACTTGAGGTGATGGGAAGGCCCTGAAGAAGAGAACTGATCAGGTTGGTGGCACCCTCAGCGACAATGCCTCTCCGGATTTGATTCATTTCGGGTCGTTTCCAGTCAGCATCATTGAATCGCTGGGCAGCGACCAGTCCACCAAAGGAATGTAGTGCCAAAAAAAGACCCGTCATCATGATGGCAGGCAGTGACTGGGTATCCAGAGCCCACCCCTGCATCTGAAATTGCGGCAAATAAAACCACGGAGCTTCGTCTATCAGGGCTCGGATGTGCTCAGGGATATCGACCATGGCGACACAGGCAATTAATCCGGTCGCAAGTCCGATAAATGCCGAGAAAAGATGCACGAATCCCTTGAACCAGACATTGGCAATGATCATCGTGCCGAGCGTTGCCAGGAAGGCAATCCAATCTTCTTCAATTGATAATTGCCCTACATTCGGGTGCAGAATCAGCGTCAGTCCGTTATGTCCAAGGCCGAGGCCGATGAGGAGCACGGCAACGCCAGCGACTTGCAGGTTGAAGATGCTTCTGAAGCGATGAAATATGAAGCTGAAGAGGACTTGCATGAGTCCGACAATGCCAACGCCTCCGAATACGGCACCCAGTCCGCCCGACACCTTGGCCATCAGGAGGGCACCAAACGTCGAGGATGTCGCTTGTAGCGGGCAGAACAGTCCGGACCCAAGACCCCAGCGTCCAAGGCTTTGCAGGACAACGCCACACCCAGATGCCAGTAAGGTGGAGGACATTAACTGCAAGGATTGCTCGTGATCAAGCTGCAGGCTTCTCGCCAAAAAAGGCGAGACCACGAGGTACACCGACAGAAACGATAGCTGCTGCAAAGCCATCGCCAAGGCAATGTGATGCGGTGGCTTGTCAGTGAGCCAGTAGGTGATATTGTCGGGCTTGCGCATGATCTAAG
>CAYFOC010000033.1:0-12039 GCA_964344615.1 uncultured Methylococcus sp. | reverse complement strand
CTCGCATCAACCGCCTTTTCAGGTCAGGAGTTCCTTCCCCTTCGCGCCTCAGAGGAAGCCGCTTCCGCCCAGACCCCCGGTCTTCCGGGATGCCTCACGATCACCTTTGATCATGGGCGGCAGATATCAAAACCTCTAGCTGAGGTTCCAGAGGGCGTAGAAATTCTGAATCTGCGTGATGCCGTTGTCCGGCACCCTGAACTGATCCAAAGCCTGCTCGAACAACCCGATCCCACCTCAACTCATGGGCTCTCTCGGCTGGTTGCCGCATTATCGGGTGAAGGACTTTTCGTTCGAATAAAGGCAAACATTCAGTTGCAACAACCCATCCAGATCCTGAATCTAAATGCAGCCCCTCAATCCCTTGCCACCCTGCATCATTTCATCATTCTTGAACGAAATGCCGAGGCGACGGTCATTGAAACACATGCGGGTCCGGATGAATGCGCGTACCTATCTCTCTCGGTAACACGGGTGCATCTTGAAGAAAACGCGTCTTTAGATCACTACAAATATCAGACCGAGGGCAATTTAGGTCGTCACTTCGGTGGGATCTACGTCGATCAGGCCCCCACCTCTCGCCTTCGGCAAACGCAGGCAGCTTTCGGAGCCCTGCATGCACGTACCGAAATTCACAGTCGCCTGGAGAAGGCTTCCGAATGTGAGCTAGAAGGGGTCTTTCTCGTCGGAAATCGCAGCCAGAGCGACACCCATACCCGACTGCGTCACGCCGCCCCTGACGCCTCTAGCCGGGATGACTATCGCGGCATTGCAGGAGGCAAGGGCCGGGGGATCTTCCAGGGCAGGATCATTGTCGAACCAGGCGCTCAAAAGACGCGAGCCGAGATGCAGTGCAGAAACCTCTTGCTCTCCAAAGATGCTGAAATTGATGCGAAACCGCAACTTGAGATTTACGCGGACGACGTCAAATGTTCCCATGGACTGACCGTTGGCCAGCTGGATCCTGGCGCAATTTTTTACCTGGCCTCCCGAGGCATATCCGAAACGGAGGCCCGAGAGCTCCTGACCTTCGGCTTTGCGAACGAGATCATTGAACGGATTCGTCCTGAGCCCTTGAGACATGAAATACAGAACGCACTCAGCCTTCGCTTGGCTTCACTGATCTCAGGGGGGCCTAACGAATCATGAGCCGTATTGCCGCACCAAGCTACGACCTTTCTCGCGTGATCAGCGAGTTCCCGATCCTGGCGCAAACCATTCATGGCCAACCGCTGACTTATCTCGACAATGCGGCCTCCACACAAAAGCCCGTTGCCGTGATTGATGCGATTTCCGACTTTTACAAAACCGACTACGCCAACGTTCATAGGGGCGTACATACGCTGAGCCAACGGGCAACAGACCGGTTTGAAGGCGCTCGAGAAACGATTCAGCACTTCATCAAGGCTAAAACGTCGAAGGAAATCATCTTCGTCCGGGGCGCAACAGAAGGGATTAACCTGGTTGCCCAGAGCTTCGCCCGCCCCAGGCTGAAGGCAGGAGACGAAATCCTGATCACCGCCATGGAGCATCATGCCAATATCGTTCCTTGGCAAATGGTGACGGAGGCCACAGGAGCAAGACTGCGTGTTGCGCCCATGAATGAGGCCGGCGAATTGTGCATGGATCGCTTCGCCGAATTGCTGAGCGAGCACACACGCCTAGTCGCTGTGACCCACATGTCGAATGCACTGGGCACGATCAACCCCATTGCTGACATCATCCGCATGGCTCGCGAAAAAGGCATCCCCACGCTGATTGATGGCGCTCAGGCCGCACCTCATCTTTCCATTGACGTCCAGAGCCTCGATTGTGACTTCTACGTCATGTCCGCTCACAAGCTATATGGTCCCTCAGGGATTGGCATCCTCTACGGCAAGGAGAGCTTGCTGAAGGAAATGCCCCCCTATCAGGGAGGGGGAGACATGATTCGCCAGGTCACATTTGAACGTTCGACCTACAACGACCTCCCTTACAAGTTCGAAGCAGGAACCCCAAGCATTGCAGATGCGGTGGGGTTTGGAGCCGCCATCGACTATATTCAGGATATCGGCATGGAGGCGATCGCCTCTCACGAAGCCGAACTTCTGGCATATGCCACGCAGGAAGCTCAAAAAATTCCCGAACTTAAAATCATCGGGACGGCGCCGCATAAGGGTGCCATTCTCTCCTTCACGCTGGATCGCATTCATCCGCATGATATCGGGACGCTCCTGGATCAATTAGGCATTGCGATTCGTGCCGGGCACCATTGCGCCATGCCAGTGATGGACTTCTATCAAGTTCCGGCAACCGCGAGAGCTTCCTTCGCGCTGTACAATACCGCGGATGAAGTGGATGCCCTGATGGCGGGCATTCGGGAAGTCATTCGAATGTTCGGATAAACGAAGACGCCAGAAACAGATCACCATGCTGGATCAAATCAGAGACCTGTATCAGGAAGTGGTTTTCGACCACAACCGCAATCCCCGGAACTTCCGTGTCATGGAAGATGCCACTCGCACAATTGATGGTTTCAACCCTTTGTGCGGCGATCGAATCACGCTGTACATCAAACTCCGAGATGGCATCATTGATGATGTCAGCTTTCAGGGCTCAGGTTGTGCCATTTCCACGGCCAGTGCATCGCTGATGACGGAAATCGTCCGAGGGAAAAGCGAAGCGGAAGCCGAACACCTCTTTGAGCTGTTCCACCGCATCACGACTGGGAAGAACGGCGACGATATCAACCTTGAAGAAATTGGCAAACTCGCTGTACTTGCGGGTGTTCGCGCCTACCCCGCTCGAGTGAAGTGCGCCACACTTGCATGGCATTCCTTACAGGCCGCACTGAAGAACGACCAAGCGTCGGTATCAACGGAATAACGACGTGAGTCAGTGGATCGACATCGCTGCGACGGGATCGCTGGTCCCGGGTGAACCTCTCAGAGTTTCGGCGGGCGGCCTTGAAATCGCCGTATTCCTTGTCGAAGGGACAGCCTTGGCCATTGAAGACCTGTGCAGCCATGATCGCAACTCCATCAGTGAGGGTTGCATTGAGGGCAGCGAGATCATCTGTCCCCGTCATGGTGCTCGGTTTTGCCTTCGTACAGGAAGAGCACTGACGCCTCCGGCCTACGAAGACATCGAAACCTTTGCGATCAAGGAAGAGGCAGGCCGCATCTGGGTTGCAATTCCCGACTAGGAATCCCGTGGCGATCTCCTCGCCCTGTATAATGTTCCGTTTTGCATCGGTATCGCACATGCGCGAACTCAATCCCCTCTATAACCAGATCAAGGATCTCAAGGGACGCGACGAGTCTCTTAGGGGGTATCTTTGACTTCGAAAGCAAACAGGAACGTCTGACGGAAGTCCTCCGGGAACTGGAAGACCCCAAAGTCTGGGACGACCCGGAAAGAGCACAGACACTGGGCCGAGAAAGGACTCAGCTGGAAAGTGTGGTCAACAACCTGACCCAAATCCGTCAAGGCATTCAAGATGCAGAGGAATTGCTCGAAATCTCCGTCGAGGAAAACGACGAAGACAGCGTCGAGTCGATTGCATCCGACCTTGAACAGTTCGAAAAAACCATTGCCGCGCTAGAGTTTCGCCGAATGTTCTCGGGCGAGATGGATCCAAACAATGCCTTCCTTGACATACAAGCAGGATCGGGTGGAACTGAGGCTCAGGATTGGGCGGCCATGCTTGAGCGTATGTACCTGCGATGGGGTGAGCGCAAGGGATTCAAAACCGAACTGGTAGAAGAATCGGCAGGAGATGTCGCGGGCATCAAAAGCGCTACGATCCGCTTTGAAGGCGAATACGCCTACGGCTGGCTTCGGACCGAAACGGGCGTCCATCGACTGGTTCGCAAATCGCCATTCGATTCGGGAAACCGCCGCCATACTTCGTTTTCGTCCGTCTTTGTTTCACCGGAAGTCGATGACAATATTGATATCGACATCAACCCTGCTGATCTGCGCACCGATGTCTACCGTGCCAGCGGCGCGGGCGGACAGCACGTAAACCGAACCGAATCGGCCGTTCGTATCACCCACATTCCTTCCGGTGTCGTCGTGCAATGTCAGAGCCAGCGCTCGCAACACGCCAACCGCGATTGGTGTATGAAACAGCTGCGCGCCAAACTCTACGAGCTTGAAATTCAAAAGCGCAACACCGAAAAACAGAAACTCGAAGACTCAAAGTCGGACATTGGCTGGGGGAGCCAGATTCGCTCCTACGTCCTGGATCAATCGCGCATCAAGGACCTCAGAACCAACGTTGAAACCAGTAACCCAGGCCCAGTCCTCGACGGGGACCTAGACCCGTTTATCGAAGCCAGCCTTAAAAGCGGACTTTAAATTCATGAATGATCTTCTTGACGAAAACAAGCTCACCGTCCAACGCCGCGAGAAGCTTAAGGCGATTCGCGAACAAGGTGGCGTCACCTTTCCCAATGATTTCCGCCGAGACGCGCTAGCACAGGATCTTCTGGATCGTTACGAATCTCAGGAAGCCGAACAGCTCGAAGGAGCCAACATCCGTGTTGCCCTTGGCGGTCGAATGATGACCAAAAGAGTCATGGGTAAAGCGTCCTTTGCACACCTTCAGGACATGTCTGGCCGCATCCAGATCTTCATGCAACGTGACAGCTTGCCCGAAGGGACCTACGATGCATTCAAGAGCTGGGATATGGGCGACATCATCGGCGTCGAGGGTGTGCTGTTCAAGACAAAGACGGGAGAACTCTCCGTCCGCGTTGATTCCGCAAAGCTTTTGACGAAATCGTTGCGGCCTCTTCCCGAGAAGTTCCATGGCCTGACGGATGCAGAAACCATCTATCGGCAGCGCTACCTTGATCTCATCATGAACGAGGATTCAAGAAAGGTTTTCTTGCTCCGTAGCGCCATCGTTCGCCACATTCGGGAGTTCTTGAGCCAGCGCCACTTCCTTGAAGTGGAAACACCCATGATGCAGGTCATCCCGGGTGGTGCTCGTGCACGCCCGTTCGTAACCCATCACAATGCGCTGGATATGGATCTTTTTCTCCGCATTGCTCCCGAACTTTACCTCAAGCGGCTGGTCGTTGGCGGCTTTGAGCGCGTCTTCGAAATCAATCGAAGCTTCCGGAATGAAGGGTTATCGACACGTCATAATCCAGAGTTCACGATGATCGAGTTCTATCAGGCCTATGCGGACTACAAGGACCTCATGGATCTGACCGAAGAACTCATGCGTTCGATTGCCAATGACCTTACGGGGTCAACACTGGTTTCACATCAAGGAGAAACCTACGACCTCGGCAAACCCTTCCGTCGCATGACCGTGCTTGAATCCATTCTGCACTACAACCCCGATCTCAGCGCGGCCGAACTTCAAAACCTTGATTCTGCTCGGAACATCGCTAAAAAGCTCGGCATCAAAATAGAACTGAGCGACGGTCTTGGAAAAGTCCAGACCGAAATATTCGAAAAAACCGTCGAAGACCGTTTGATGGAACCGACGTTCATTACGGCTTATCCAGCAGAAGTTTCCCCTCTTGCAAGGCGCAACGATGACGACCCCTTCATCACGGACCGCTTTGAGTTCTTTATCGGAGGACGCGAACTGGCCAACGGATTCTCAGAGCTCAACGATGCCGAGGATCAGGCAGATCGCTTCCGCAAGCAAGCCGAAAACAAGGATGCCGGTGATGAGGAAGCCATGCACTATGACGCGGACTACATTCGCGCGCTGGAGTATGGAATGGCCCCAACGGCAGGAGAAGGCATTGGGATTGATCGCCTGGTAATGTTCTTTACCGATTCACCCTCCATTCGTGACGTCATCCTATTCCCGCACATGCGTCGGGAAGCCTAAAGAAATCGCCGATACCGAACCGACGCCAGATGCAGGACGCTGATCCTGCATCTGGAAATCGGGGCCGTCACCGAACGCCCTGACGAATTCCGCTAGAAATCAGCACTACTTCTTGCCAGGCGTTTCCGCCACAATCGGCAACAAGGGGATTTCATAGCTTTTCAGAATGGCCTCAATCTCAGAGGCATTCTTTTCAATCAGTCCATTCAAAAGCTCTTTTCGCTCCTTATCCGGCACTCTGACGCCCATGGACATCGCAAAGTCAAACTTGATGTCGGGTTCTGATTGCATCGGAATGGCAAGCAACTGACCTTTTCGCTGCTTCACGACGTACCCTGCCATCGGCCCCCAAATGATCGCCATATCCAACTTCTTTTCCTTGAAGTCGTTGGCCAACACCATCGCGGTGTTCTGGCTCGCATCACCGGTCATCACCTGATAGGGAATCCCCTGTCCGACCAAGCCGTGTTTCACGATCCAACTGGTTCCTGGGGCGCCCCCATCAAACATGGCAATTCTAAGCTTCGACTTCACATCAGTCGGAAGACCATCGATATCGGAGGCGGACTTAATTCCCCCCAGTGGACCATCCTTGGTGTAAACCAATGCATAAGTCGAGTGGAAGTAGGGCCGCGTGGTTGCCGTCAACTCAAATCCCTGAGGAACTTCCATGACGACATCGCAGAGAAATTCCTCTGAATCCTCCACCTTCATTTTCAGGGTATTACGAATAAATCCCAAACGCTGAGGAAACCAGGTGTATTCCACCTTCTGCCCCAGTTCCTTGGCAAAGAGCTCAGCGATCTTATTCCCGTAGCCGTCTCCATCCTTTTGAGTTAAAGGCGGATTATTAGGATCTGCACAGACCTTGAATGGCTTTTCCGCGTGAGCAGCCACGGCAAAACACAAGACCGATGCAACCAGAATGCTTCTTACGATTCTTGATGGATTGTGCAACATGTTTTCGATACCTCAATGTCACGACAGAGTTAACGGGGAAGCCCTTTATTAATCGCCCTCCCCAAAAGGAAAAGCCCCGACTGTTTCCAGCCGGGGCTTTCCTACAATCCCTTAGGGATCCCTAAAGATCCCTGGGATAATTGCCTTAGTTAGGCAGTGCAAAGACCGTGAAGACACCACCCAGCTTGGTGTGGGTGCTCAGGCTCTTGTACGCACCTACCGCGCCAAGGCCTTCGCTGTCGCCTTCAAGGCCAGCAGCCATACCTACACCAGCCCAGCCACCGATACCTGAAAGGATACCGATGTACTGCTTGCCATTGTGCATCCAGGTGCTCACGTTACCAATGATGCCTGACGGGGTTTTGAACTTATAGAGTTCAGCACCGGTGTTGGCATCACGTACCTTCAGGTAACCTTCGAGGGTACCGTAGATAACGATGTCGCTCGCCGTAGAAACCATGCCACTCCACAGAGAGAACGGTTCATCGATCTGCCATGCGATCTTGCCGGTAGCCGGATCCCATGCAGTGAATGAACCCATATGGAGCTTTTCTTCCTTCTCGCCGGTCTTGACGTTTGCCTTAGCCGGATAGATGTTCAGCGTTGCACCAACGTAGGGCTGACCTGCGGTGTACTCAACTGCGAAGGGCTCATAATCCATACAGGTATGGTTACCCGGGATGTAGATCAACTTGGTCTTGGGAGAGAACGTAACTGGTGGTTCGTTCTTAGCACCCATCGCTGAAGGACAGATACCCTTCTGGTTCACGTCTTCACCACCCGCCTGCGTGGAGTACTGACTCAGAACCTGCGGACGGCCAGTCTTGGGATCAACGTGTGAAGCCCAGTTAACTGCCTTGTCGAACTTTTCTGCAACCAGAAGCTCACCCGTGACGCGGTCGAGGGTGTAACCGAAACCGTTACGGTCGAAGTGAGTCAGCAACTTGGTGTGATCCTTGCCATCCTTATCCTTCATCGGAAGGTCAACAAGGGTCATTTCGTTGATGCCGTCGTAATCCCACTCGTCGTGCGGGGTCATCTGGTAAACCCACTTTGCAGCACCAGTGTCTGCATCACGAGCCCAAATGGTCATAGACCACTTGTTGTCGCCAGGACGCTGTACCGGATTCCAAGTAGAAGGGTTACCTGAACCGTAGTAAACCAAGTTCAGTTCCGGATCGTAGCTGTACCAACCCCAGGTTGAACCGCCACCAATCTTCCACTGATCACCCTGCCAGGTCTTCAAAGAAGAGTCCTTGCCGACCGGAGCCATCTTGCCATCGGTCCAGGTCTGGGTCTTGTCAGGATCGATCTTCATGTCTGCATCTGGGCCCATGCTGTAGGCCTTCCACGCCAGCGTGCCGTCCTTAACGTTGTAAGCAGCAATGAAGCCACGAACACCGAACTCACCACCAGAGATACCGACAAAAACCTTGTCTTTAACAACCAACGGAGCGTTGGTGTTGGTCATACCCGCCTTTGGGTCACCGTTCTTGACCTTCCAAACCAGCTTGCCGGTCTTGGCATCAAGCGCGACCAGAGTTGCATCACCCTGCGCAAGGAAAATCTTGCCGTCGCCGTAAGCGAGACCGCGGTTGACAACGTCACAACACATGACGCCGATAACCTGAGTCGGATCGGTACCCTTGTCAGCAGCGTATTCGTATTCCCATACGACGCTGTGGGTGTCCTGGCTCAGAGCATAAATCTTGTGGGGGTAGCCGGTGTGAATGTAGATAAGACCATTAACAACCAGCGGACCACCTTCATGACCACGCAACATACCAGTGGAGAAAGTCCACTGTGGCTGCAAGGTCTTTGCGTTGTCCTTGTTGATTTGGGTCAGGGTGCTGAAGCGTGAGCCGTAATAATCACCGCCCCAGGTCGCCCAGTTGGCCGGATCACGTGACAACTTTTCAATTTCGGCATTGGCAAAACCAACGCCCGGCGCGGCCATTGCGGTCGCAACGGTCGTGGTCAGCAGCAAACTCTTCAAAGAGTTTTTCATCGTTTATCCTCCTCAGATAAGGCAAAAATACGTTTGCAAACGCTTATTTACACCTAAGCTTAACGTGCCGCGGCTTTTCTGCAGGGTCTATCTTCTAAGAAAACCGGGTCTCCCCGAGCGACCGTCTGGGTGCGTAACTTGAAGGATTTCAAGTAAAAAGTCAACGTCCACACACCTTTCGGCTCACTCTTGGTAAACCTGATCGCAGACACTTGCCGCCATTCTAACCAATTAACTGGAGAGACGCGGGAGTTGCTTTCATTGGTTCTGACGATGACAATTCACAGACCACCATCAGAGCCTGCTGATAGACCATGAAACTCACCTCTCTCACCCTGTTCATTGCGGGCTTTGTCAGCTTCACAATAGCCTCCTACGCCTCAGCCGAAGCCCTTTCAATCAAGGAAGTCGCTTCTGGTGTCTTTGTCCATCAGGGCATCCATGAAGTTCCTGACCGACACAACAAGGGGGAGATCGCCAATATTGGCTTCATCATCGGCACTCGCTGCGTTGCCGTCATCGATAGCGGCGGCAGCTTTGACCAAGGCATGCAACTCAAAACGGCCATCCAGGAAAGAACGCCCCTTCCCATCTGCTACGTCATCAACACGCACGTCCATCCCGACCATATCTACGGCAACCGGGCATTCAAAGCGGAAGGCGTTCATTTCGTCGGGCATCATAAACTGCCACATGCCATGGCGCTCAGGGCCCCCTACTACAGCGATTCCGCCCAGAGGGAGATCGGCTTCAGCCTGACCCCTGATGACTTCATACCCCCCGACATCACTGTGGAGCGCTCACTGGATCTCGATCTCGGCGACCGCGTGCTGACCCTGACCGCTCACCCCACAGCCCATACCGACAATGACCTCAGCGTTCTCGATTCCAAAACCCGGACACTTTGGCTCGCTGATCTTCTTTTCATGGGACATATCCCCGTCATAGACGGCAGCCTTCTTGGCTGGCTCCGAGAAATAGAAGTTCTTCGGCGCCTAGAGGCCAGCCAGGTGATCCCTGGTCATGGCCCCGTGACAGCCGATTGGCCGCTCGCCCTGATGGGGGAAGAAAACTATTTAAAGTTGATTGCAAGTGAAATCCGCTCAGCGATCAAAGCAAACAAGACCATAGAGCAAGCCATGAACGAGGTCGGCCAACAAAGCCGTCCCGACTGGAAGCTTTTCGACGCTTTCCACAAGAGAAATGTTGCCACAGCATTTGCTGAACTCGAATGGGAAGACGAATCACCTCAACCCACCCAAGGAGCTCCTCGATGAAAAAGCCCCCCTTCAAACACCACGGCATCCTCCTGGCCATCGCCTTTCTCACAATCGCCTCACCGACATTCGCTGAGGGAGAGGATGAAACAGCGTGGAACGGGACCCTGAAAGCCAAATTCTTCGGCGAACAGGTCATCGCAGAAGACAAGGACACCATTGAAATTTCTGGCCCCTACAGGGCTGAGGATCCAGCCCTTGTACCCATTCAGGTAACGAGCAAATTTCCACAGACCCCCGATCACTTCATCAAGAACATCACTGTTGTTATCGACAACAATCCCGCCCCCTTTTCAGCGTCCTTTGATTTCACGCCGGAAAGCGGGAAAGCGGATATAGCCACCCGCATGCGGGTTAATGCCTACACCTTCGTCAGAGCCATTGCACAAACCAATGATGGCAAGCTTCATATGGCGAAAACCTTCATTAAGGCGAGTGGGGGCTGCTCGGCACCCATCGGCACCGATGCAGAAGCCGCAAAAGCGCGCATGGGAAAAATGAAATTCAAGCTCGAGGGAGACAAAGCGGTTCTAGGCCAACCCAATCCCCTACAACTTCTGATCAGCCATCCCAACATTACCGGCATGCAGATGGATCAGATCAGCCGGGTCGTTCAACCGGCTCATTACGTGACAGACGTCAAAGTGACGTTTGATGGGAAGCCCATCCTGGGCGTCAAGGGAGATATTGCCGTCAGTGCGGACCCCAACTTCAGGTTTTTCTTCACCCCCAGTCAGGCCGGCGAATTAAAAGCTGAAATCAAGGACAACCTCGGCAATCAGTGGAACGCCTCCCAGCAGATCGCCCCCTGAGTCACACAGACGTCACCGGCCCCTGATGGGGCCGGGACAATGCGTGGACTACTCCTTCACCTTGCGTGAAGCAAGCCACTCAGAAAACTGCTCCGTAAGCACATAGAAGACCGGAACAAAAGGAATCGCCAGAAGGGTCGAGGCGATCATCCCGCCAAAAACAACCGTCCCGATCGCCTGCTGACTTGCTGCACCGGCTCCACTGGCCTTGAGCAATGGATACACGCCCAGAATAAAGGCGAAAGACGTCATCAGAATGGGGCGGAATCGACGGCGCGTGGCCTCCACTGCCGCTTCCGTGATCCCCATTCCTTCATGGCGCAATTCTCGAGCAAATTCCACGACAAGAATGGCGTTTTTGCTCGCCAAAGCGATCATGAGAACCAACCCGACCTGCGTGTAGAGATTGTTATCAAAGTTTCGACTGATCTGAGCCAGAATCACTCCGACCAATGCCATGGGAACCACCAGAATGACGCCAAGCGGCGAAATCCAGCTTTCGTATTGCGCGGCCAGGACCAGATAGACCAGAAGAATGGAGAGGGCATAAACCAGATAAGCCGTGTTGCCTATCAGCTTCTGCTGGTACGCCACCGCCGTCCAGTCGAACTTCATCCCATCAGGCAAGATGTCCTGCGCCATTTGCTCCATGGTTTCCATCGCATCACCAGCACTCTTCCCAGGTGCAGGAGCACCAAACAGAGGCGCCGCCGGATAGAGGTTGTAACGCGAAACCAGTTCGGAACCTAATCGTCTCTCGATCGATAACAACGTGCCTAATGGCACCATATCCTTATTTGAGTTCCTGACGTAGAGATTCCTAATATCATCGAGACTCGTTCGGTAAGGCGCATCCGCCTGGACATAGACCTGAAACGACTGATTGAACTTAGTGAACAGGTTCACGTAACTTGAACCCAGATAGGCCTGCAAGGTTCCAAACACGTTATCCATGCTTAGCCCCAGAGACTGTGCTTTCACTCGATCGATATCCAAGAAGATCTGTGGGCTCATGGCGCTGAAGGTGGTGGTCGCAAAACCAATCCCACTCTGGGTCGTGGCCGCACGAATCATTTCCCCCATAGCCGGCTGGAGGAGGTTACTCCCCCTTCCCAGTCGGTCTTCAATCATCATCTGAAGCCC
>CAYFOC010000032.1:0-12110 GCA_964344615.1 uncultured Methylococcus sp. | reverse complement strand
AACAATCCCGAGACCGGTAACTACAACACGTTTCATGCTACTTTGCTCCTCAGAAATCGTCTGTGGAGGTGAAAAGGCCGACTCTTAGGTCGTTGGCCTCGTAAATGATGCGACCGTCGCATTCCATTTCGGCATCAGCGATGCCCATGACCAGCTTGCGCATCATCACCCGTTTTAAATGGATGCGATAGGTTACCAGTTTATTGGTCGGCAATACCTGCCCCCTGAATTTGACTTCACCCACGCCGAGCGCACGACCTCTTCCTGGTCCGCCCATCCAGCCCAGGGAGAACCCTACCAGCTGCCACATGGCATCAAGACCAAGACAGCCGGGCATGACCGGATCGTTTTCGAAATGACAACCGAAGAACCACAGGTCTGGCGTGATGTCCAACTCTGCAATGATGAGCCCTTTGTCGAACAGTCCGCCGGTATCACTGATATGAGTAATACGATCGAACATCAGCATTGGCGGAAGCGGCAGTTGAGCGTTGCCGGGTCCGAATACTTCGCCGTGTCCGCAACGGATCAGATCCTCGCGAACATAGCTGTTCTTCCGGGGTTCGCCAGTAGGTGCTTCAATGGATGTCATCGCCGTTCAGATTTCCAAGGGGAGTCGTCTCTCGCCCTTGCGGGTTTGAGGCCGAGAGTGGTTTCCATGCGGTTTGCCCAACAAGGACAAGCCACCAATAAAAAAGCGGGCTATTGTAGCAGAGTCCATCCGCCGTTATTAAAATTCATAGCCCCCCATTTCTGAGGCCGTTTGTAGCCCATGCCATTGCCTGAACATCATCCTGAAGAACGACTAGGGTGGCCGCTGATCATCAAGGCCATTAAAGCGCATCGTCCCTTGATTGTAAGGGGCCAATGCCTTGCTATTCTGGCCGCGATCTCATCCGTTCCGGTACCGTTACTGCTGCCGATGGTGGTGGATGAAGTTCTCTTGAATCATCCGGGGCCCGCTGTTGCGGCGCTGAATGCCGTCGCGCCAAGCGAATTTCACGGTCCTGTCTATTACATCACCGCCCTTCTGGTTCTTACCCTCCTGCTTCGTTTCCTGTCTGCGGGATTCAACGTGGCTCAGACCCGGGAATTCAGCCTGATTTCAAAAGATGTGGTTTATGACCTCCGCAAGCGGTTGCTGGCCCGGCTGGAGCGAATCTCCATGGCGGAATATGAAAGCTTGGGGTCCGGCGCGGTCATCACCCATCTGGTGACGGATCTTGATACGCTCGACAACTTTATCGGCGTGACCGTCGGAAAGAGCCTGGTCGCCGTGTTGACGCTGGTCGGAACCGGCGCTGTCCTGCTCTGGATGAATTGGCAGCTCGGCCTTTTCATCATTCTTCTGAATCCCGGGGTCATTTTTCTCACCAGAGTCCTTGGACGTTGGGTCAAGCGTCTCAAGCGGAGTGAAAGTTCGGCCCTGAGCGAGTTTCAATCCCGGTTGACAGAGACGCTGGAAGCCATCCATCAGATTCGGGCCAGTAATCGGGAAAGCTATTATTTTGGGAGGCTTCGAGGAGCCGCGGCCGATGTGCGCGATCATTCCGCGGCTTTCGTTTGGAAAAGTGATGCGGCGGGCCGTCTCAGCTTTCTGGTCTTCCTGACGGGATTCGATTTTTTCCGGGGGCTCGCCCTTTTGATGGTGGTTTTTTCGAATCTCACCATTGGTGAAATGATGGCGGTGTCCGGGTATCTCTGGTTCATGATGGCCCCGGTTCAGGAAGTGCTGGGGATGCAGTACGCCTATTTCGGAGCCCGTGCAGCCCTGGACCGGCTGGATCAGTTTTATGGTCGGCAGCTGGAACCGGCTTACCCCCACCTCAAAAATCCGTTTCTCGGTAAATCGACCGTCGGCATCTCCATTCGTGATCTCGATTTTTCTTATCCGGGCGGCGAGCCGGTGCTTCGCGGCGTTTCACTGGAAATTACCCCCGGAGAAAAGGTGGCCCTTGTCGGTGCAAGTGGGGGGGGGAAATCGACGCTCGTTCAAGCCCTCATCGGGCTGTATCCTCCCACTGGCGGTGTCATTGCCTTTGATGGGGTGCCGACCAGCTCCATCGGCATGGATGTCGTCAGGGAAAATGTGGTGACGGTGCTCCAACATCCGGTCCTCTTTAATGACACCGTTCGCAACAATCTGAGCATGGGTCGGCAGGTCAACGATGAAGACCTCTGGCATGCTCTTGAAGTCGCCCAGCTTCGCCCGGCGATAGAAGCCAATCCCCTCGGGTTGGACGCAGTGGTCGGGCGATCGGGTGTTCGCTTGTCGGGGGGGCAGCGGCAGCGTCTCGCCATCGCCCGGATGGTGCTCGCCAATCCTCGTGTGGTTATCCTTGATGAGGCCACTTCTGCGGTTGACAACGTCACGGAGGGGGCACTTTATGCGGCCCTGGATCGATTCCTCGAGGGGCGGACGACGCTGATTGTGGCGCATCGACTGAGTGCGATCACCCACGCGGACCGGATCCTGGTGTTTGAAGATGGTCACATCGTTGAAGAAGGATCCCATGACATGCTGATCGGGCGCGGTGGCTTGTACGCAAGACTGTTTGGTGCAGCCATGCATCGAGACGTGCAACCGGAACACGGAGTGGCCTGACGGTGGAAAGAACCTTTTCAACCATCGATTTACACACCCACTCCTATTATTCCGATGGCTATTATTCACCGGCTGATCTGGTGCAACGGGCGGAGCATCAGGGCGTCCGCGTCTTGGCGCTGACCGATCACGACACAACGGCAGGTCTTCAGGAGGCGCGTGAGTCGGCGATCACTCGAGGCATTCATCTGATCGCCGGTGTCGAAGTGTCCGTCACATGGGAAAAAAAGACGATTCATGTGGTGGGTCTTGGAATTGATCCCGGGAATGCAGCATTGCAGTCGGGTCTCGCGGCGATTGAGGAGACGCGAGAAGCCCGCGCAGAGGAGATCGCCCACCGTCTTGAAAAAAAAGGGATCCCGGGGATTCTGGAAGACGTTCGGGAGCTGGCGGGGATCGGGATGGTCACGCGAACGCATTTCGCAAGGATTCTGGCGGCCCGTGGCCATGCCATTGATGTTCGGGACGTCTTTAACCGATTCTTGACGCCCGGCAAGCCCGGGTATGTCTCGACCACATGGGCTCCCTTGGAGTCAGCGGTTCGCTGGATTAGTGAGTCGGGAGGGGTTGCCGTCATTGCTCACCCGTTGCGTTATCGTCTGACGCGGACGTGGCTTCGTCGGTTGGCCGGCGAGTTCCGGGAAATGGGAGGCGAAGGGATCGAGGTCCTCTCGGGGCAGCCCTCTCCTGGTGACATACAGTCCATGCGGGACTTTGCCATTCGCGAACAGTTGAAAGGCTCCTGTGGTTCAGATTTTCATGGCCCGGATGAGAACTGGCCAAAGCTGGGTCGAGTCCCCTTGATGCCGGCCGGGGTTGATCCGATCTGGTCGCAATGGGACCTCCCACATGAACTCTCCTGAGCATGGTGATCTTTCAAGGCGCTGTGCATGGGCGGAACGTTCAGCGCTTGAGCGCGACTATCACGATCAGGAGTGGGGTGTGCCTGAACATGATGACGTTCGATTGTTTGAGTGGCTCATCCTTGAAAGCGCTCAGGCCGGACTCTCGTGGCGGACCATTCTTGAAAAGCGCGAGGGCTATCGGGATGCCTTTGAGGGATTCGATCCTCATCGATTGGCGAAGCGGGGTCGGGAAGCCGAGGAGGCCCTGATGCAGCATCCGGGGATTGTCCGCAACCGATTGAAGATCCGTTCCGCACTTAATAATGCGAGGGCGTTTTGCGCCGTTCAGGAGAGTCAGGGCAGTTTTTCAACGTTCCTTTGGTCGTTTGTCGGAGGGGTTCCAACGGCGAACGTCTGGGAGACCCCGGCCGATCTTCCGGCTCAGACTGATGTTTCCCGGGCCTTGAGCCAATCGCTCAAGGCCCGAGGTTTCAGCTTCGTGGGGCCGGTGATCTGCTATTCCTTCATGCAGGCAACCGGTTTGGTCGATGATCACATCGCCGGATGCTATAGGGCCTGCCCCGTTTCCCTCAAATGACGAACTTCATTCCGATCAGCATGAGCAAGGTTGCCAGTATGGGGCGGAGAACCGCCTCGGGAATTCGGGCACTGAGGAGGCTGCCTAGATAGATCCCGGGAATCGATCCGATGAGGAGGGTGCCGAGCAGTGGGCCATCGACATTCCCCATGTGGAGATGACCTAGTCCTGCAACCGTCGTCAAGGGTATGGCGTGGGCCAGGTCGGTACCCACGACCCTGACGGTTGCCAGTCGGGGATAAAGGAAGAGGAGGGCGACGGTTCCCAATGCACCCGCGCCGACCGATGACAGTGTGACCAGCACCCCGAGCGTGGCGCCGGTCAGAATGGTGAGTAGGGGCTGAAATCTCCCAAAGCGTTCACCGTGCGTGATCCGCTCTCGGGCCGTTTGATCGCTGATATGGCGCTTCATGACCCAATTCCGGACGAAAAGAGCCAGGGATGTGAAAATCAGGGCGACACCGAGGGTGAAGGTGATGGCTGCGGTGAGCGTCTCATCCTTGTGGAATCTCGTTTCCAGAAGGTAGATCAGTGCGACCGCGGCCGGCAGGCTTCCCATGCAGAGTAATCCGACGATTTTCCAGTCAACCGAGCGATGTTTTCCGTGATGGACCAGAACGCCGCCTGACTTGGTAATGGCCGCGAAGAGAAGGTCTGTTCCCACGGCGGCCTTGGGCGCATAGCCGAAAATGAAGACCAGGATGGGCGTCATGAGCGAGCCGCCGCCAACGCCGGTCAGACCGACCAGAAAGCCGACAAGCAGGCCCGAGATAATTTGAGCAATATCGATGTGCATATGGAGAGGATCCGGGGACGGGTAGGTACACAGGTACCGCCTATCCGATTGAATCAAAGGGAGGTCGTGTTGATAGGTTAAAGCGGCTAACACCTTGCCAAATGACCTACCATCGATTAGTTTACACGCCAAGATAGGGCTAGGGGTGCCTGACTGGCTGGAAAGCGGGTCCGGGCTGAGACACACCCTTTGAACCTGAACCGGTTAGTACCGGCGGAGGAAAGCCTTTCCATTTGCGGCGCATGACGTCCGCACGGAGCGCTTCCTCTCTACGAACCCGCCACCCGAGCTGAGGAGCCTCCTGATGAATGCCGTTCCCGACACCCAACTTCACGATGCGGTTACCGCCAAGCGCGCATCGATCCAGCCGTTTGCTGCCTCCGAAAAAGTCTACGTTGAAGGTAGTCGCCCGGATATCAAGGTCCCGATGCGGAGGATTACGCAGTCGGATACGCCTACGGCGCGCGGGGGTGAAAAAAACCCGGCGATCACGGTTTATGACACCTCAGGCCCCTACACCGATCCCGCCGTCAGCGTAGATCTCCGTGTTGGTCTGCCTGCACTTCGCGAACGCTGGATCGAAGAGCGGGGCGATACGGTTCAGCTGACCGGGCCTAGTTCGGATTATGGGCGTGGACGCCAGAATGATCCTGCCCTCGGCAGCCTGCGTTTCGAGCACATCCGCAACCCGAGAGTAGCGCGCGAGGGTGCCAACGTTTCCCAGATGCACTACGCTCGGCGCGGAATCGTGACGCCTGAAATGGAGTTTGTGGCGATTCGCGAAAATCAGAAGCTTGAAGCCTTGGCCGAATTCTATGGTCATCAGCACGCAGGCGAGTCTTTTGGTGCATCCATCCCCAGAGTGATCACGCCTGAATTCGTAAGGGACGAGATCGCGAAAGGCCGGGCGATTATTCCCAATAACATCAACCATCCTGAATCAGAGCCCATGATTATTGGCCGGAATTTCCTGGTCAAGATCAACTGTAATCTTGGAAATTCTGCCGTGACCTCCTCCATTGAGGAAGAAGTCGAAAAGATGCTGTGGTCGATCCGCTGGGGTGGCGATACCGTGATGGATCTTTCAACCGGCAAGAACATTCATGAGACCCGTGAATGGATCATCAGAAATTCCCCGGTTCCGATCGGTACGGTGCCCATCTACCAGGCACTGGAGAAGGTTGACGGTCGTGCAGAAGAACTCACCTGGGAAATCTTCAGGGACACTCTGATCGAACAGGCTGAACAGGGCGTCGACTACTTCACCATTCATGCGGGCATTCGTCTGGCGCATATTCCCCTGACGGCCCGTCGTGTCACCGGCATCGTCTCCCGTGGCGGATCGATCATGGCGAAGTGGTGTCTTGCGCATCACAAGGAAAGCTTCCTCTACACCCATTTCGAGGACATCTGCGAGATCATGAAGGCCTATGACGTGGCGTTCTCGCTTGGAGATGGACTCCGCCCAGGCTCAGTGGCTGATGCCAACGATGCCGCGCAGTTTGCCGAACTCCATACGCTGGGAGAACTGACCCAGGTCGCGTGGAAGCATGATGTTCAGGTGATGATCGAAGGCCCGGGTCACGTACCCATGCATATGATCAAGGCCAATATGGACGAACAGCTCAAGCACTGCCATGAGGCACCCTTCTACACCTTGGGCCCTCTGACGACGGACATTGCGCCAGGCTATGACCACATTACCAGCGCCATCGGCGCGGCCATGATCGGGTGGTACGGTACGGCCATGCTCTGCTATGTGACCCCGAAGGAACATTTGGGACTGCCGAACAAGCAGGATGTTCGGGACGGCATCATTACCTACAAGATTGCGGCTCATGCGGCGGATCTGGCCAAGGGGCATCCCGGCGCTCAGGTTCGCGACAATGCGCTTTCAAAGGCGCGCTTCGAATTCCGCTGGGCGGATCAGTTCAACCTGTCTCTGGATCCCGAAAAGGCGCTGGAATTCCATGACGAAACCTTGCCGCAAGAGGGTGCGAAGCTGGCACACTTCTGCTCGATGTGTGGTCCGCATTTCTGTTCCATGAAGATTACGCAGGATGTGCGCGAGTACGCCCAGACGCATGGTCTTGAGGGTGACCAGGCCCTGAATCAGGGGATGGAGGAAAAGGCGGAGGAGTTCAAGAAGGCCGGGGCTGAGATCTACAGCCGCAGTTGATTGAAGCGTCAGGGAGGCGCTGATGCGCCTCCCTTGCCATCTAGATTGCTATCAGGCTTCCATCGACAGGCGGATCCGCTTCATCGCGGTATTTTCCAGCTGCCGAATGCGCTCGGCGGATACGTTGTAGCGAGCCGCCAGATCATGAAGCGTTAGCTTCTCTTCACTCAGCCAACGGCTGCGAACGATATCCTGACTCCGATCATCCAGTTCAGAGATCGCCCGAATCAGGCTCTGCTGCTTATAGTCGCCCCAATCGTCTTCTTCGAGAAGATCGGCCGGATCTGCGTGCGCCTGGCTCAGGTAATGGATCGGAGAGGCAATATCCCGGTCACCATCATCGGCCTCATCCGGGGCATCAAAAGCGACATCCTGGCCGCTGAGACGGCTTTCCATCTCGTAAACGGTTGCGACGTCAACGCCCAGCTCCTCTGCGACATTGTTGGCTTCGTCAGTGCTCAGCCATCCGAGATGCGTCTTGTGCTTGCGCAGATTGAAGAACAGTTTTCTCTGTGCCTTGGTGGTGGCAACCTTCACGATCCGCCAGTTCTGGATGATGTATTCGTGAATTTCCGCCTTGATCCAATGCACGGCAAAAGAAACGAGTCTTACGCCCATGTCTGGGTCGAACCGTTTGACCGCCTTCATCAGGCCAATATTGCCTTCCTGAATCAGGTCAGGCAGAGGCAAGCCATAGCCCAGATAGCCGCGTGCGACATGGGCTACAAACCTTAGATTGGAAACGATCAATTGGCGAGCAGCCTCCAAGTCTCCGTTTTCGCGGAAACGGTGAGCGAGTGCGAACTCCTCTTCTGCCTCAAGGCGCGGCAACTTGCCGACGGCGGCGAGATATTCATCCAGGGAACCCGCTGTAGCATTCAGGGGAAGGCTGAGAGTCATGGCTTGAGTCATCTATTTCCTCCACTCAGATCGTGGGAATTCACGACCATGTTAGCACTCTTGGACAATGAGTGCTAACCAGAGTTCCTCAGGAAAAATACCTAGGTGGGATCGATTTCGCGAAGGAAGCGGCCCACCACAATCCACGCACCCATGATGCCAAGGAAAATGGCGGAGCCTAGGAGGAGGCAGGTCGATTTGAAGCTCAGGAAGGAAAGGCGGTAGGGGCTGTCATACAGCGTGGCAAGAGCGTCAGCGGGTTGTTTGATATCGAGAATCAGAAGGTTTGACACAATCAGGGCGAGAACGGCGCCAAGAAAGGCATACCAGAAGCCTGAGTGCATGAAGGGGCGGCGGATGAAACTGTTGGTGGCGCCTAGAATTTTGCTGACGATGATCTCTTCCCGCCGGTTCTGAAGTTCCAGTCGAATGGTGTTGCCGACGATGAAGAGAACGCCCAGCCCCAGCAGCACACTGAAAGCCAAGGCACAACGTTCGGTGATGGCCAGTAGCGCGCGCAATTTTTGGAGCCACTCGTCGTCAAATTGGACGCGGTCTGATTCCGGCAACGTTCTGAGTTCGTCCAGAAGCGCCGTCACCGAGGTCGTATCGGTAGCCACGGGCCTCAGAATGATGACGGCAGGCAGGGGGTTGCTGGATAAGGCCGCGAGCGCATTTTCAAAGCCGCTGAAGGTCATGAGTTCCCGGAGCCCATCTTCCTTGGTCACCAGCGTCGCCGCGGTGAGTCTGGGGTTCTTTTTGAGGCGCTCAGAGAGTTTCCGTGCGGCCTCATTGCTAAGTTCGGGCTTGAGGAACAGTGAGATCTGACTGGTGGTGTCGAGGGCGTCCAGAGGTTGTCTCACGTTTTCGACAAGTGCACTGAAGCTTGCGGGAAGGGCCAGTGCGATGGCGACGACGAGAATGGTCAGGCTGCTGGCAATGGGGGTTTCCCAGATGCGAGCAAAGCTGGCCTTGAGAGAGTAAATCTGGAGCGAAACATAGGCATCCAGTCGTTCACGGACGGTGCGGCCCTGTGTGAAGGGTTGCCTGAAGAGGCTTTGTCGGGGTGGGGGTTGGCGCCGTTGCGACATCATGCGTCTCCGACCAGTCTGCCGTGCTCAAGACGGAGCGTTCGCTGGCCAAACCGTTGGACGAGGCGAAGGTCATGGCTTGCGATGAGAACGGTAACGCCGACGGCATTAAACTCCTGAAACATCCGCATGATTTCTTCCGAAAGGTCGGCGTCCAGATTTCCTGTAGGTTCGTCAGCAAGAATCAGGGGCGGCTTGTGCACGATGGCCCGGGCAATACCAACCCGCTGCTGCTCTCCCCCGGAGAGGGCGATCGGCAGGCGTTTTTCCTTTTTGAGCAGGCCAACCTTGTCGAGGGCCGCGCGGACGCGACGTCCGACATCCTGAGGATGATGACCGGTAATATGCAGCGGAAGTGCTACATTTTCGAACACCGTGCGGTCGCTAAGCAGGCGGTAGTCCTGAAAAATCAGGCCCAGCTTTCTGCGCAAGTGAGGGATTTGGCGGTCGTTGAGCTTTGGAACATGGATGCCGTCCAAGATGATGTCGCCTCGCGTGGGGCGCTCAAAGGCGGGCAGAAGCCGAAGCAGGGTACTCTTTCCCGCCCCGGAGTGCCCGGTCAGAAAGACAAATTCACCGCGTTCGATACGGAAGCTGACGTCGGACAAGGCTTCGCCGCTTTCAGGATAGCGCTTGGTGACGTTCTGGAATTCGATCATGCGGGTGAGGGCCTTGAGAATACCGTTTTAAAGAGTCTGTGCTGCATGGTATCTGCTTGAACCAGAAATGCCAAAATTCAACGTGCTTTTGGGGCTTGAGCTGCATGCGCCCTAGAATAATAGCCTTGGCTCGGTTAGAAAGTACCTCATGAAACCACTTAAAAAGCTGGCCTCTCAGACCGTCATTTATGGTTTGAGCAGCATCCTTGGCCGATTTCTGAACTACCTGCTGGTTCCGCTGTACACCTACGTGTTTCCGGCAGGCGCCTATGGGGTGGTGTCCGAGTTTTATGCCTATGCCGGTTTTTTTGCGGTACTTCTCGGATTTGGTCTTGAGACCGGATATTTTCGGTTTCGAACTCGCCAAGGCGTTACAGAAGGTGCGGCCTATGGGGCGGCGCTCTCATTTGTGTTGCCCGCCAATCTGGTGTTTTTGGGGCTGGTCATCGGCTTTCGTGAGCCGATTTCCACCTGGCTCCAGTACCCGGATCATTCCGAATATGTGGTTTGGTTCAGTCTGATTCTGGCGACAGATGCCATCTGTGCCGTGCCATTCGCCCGCTTGCGAGCTGAAGATCGGGCGTTTCGATTTGCCGGGATCAAGCTGGCAGAGATTCTTCTGACCATTGGGCTGAATCTGCTGTTCCTTCTGGGTTTTCCTTTGTTCAGGGTCTGGTGGCCCGAATGGCCCTGGGACCAGATTCTCGATCCCAAGATTGGCATAGGCGCCATCTTTCTCGCCAATGTGTTGGGGAGTGGCGTCAAGTGGGTTCTGCTCCTTCCTGAGTTTCGTCGGATCGATTTTCGCGCAGGAGCACAGATACTGAAGCCGATGCTGATCTACGCTTTGCCAATGGTGGTGATTGGCTTTGCCGGAATGATCAATGAGATGCTGGATCGGGCGATTCTCAAATACCTTTTGCCCTATGACCTTGCGACGAATCTCCGGATGCTGGGCATTTATGGGGCGTGCTACAAGCTTTCTATTTTGATGACTCTTTTTGTCCAAGCGTTCCGATACGCCGGCGAACCTTTTTTCTTTGCGTTATCGGGGCGGTCGGATGCGAAGCGTTCTTATGCCTTGGTCATGCGATATTTCGTCATCTGTTGCAGCTTCATTTACCTCCTCGTTGCGCTGTTTCTCGATGTCTTCAAGTATTTCATTGGAGAGGAATACCGTGAGGGGTTAGCCATTGTGCCGGTTCTGTTGATGGCGAACCTTTTCCTTGGGGTCTACGTCAATCTTTCTATCTGGTACAAGCTGACGGATCGGACGGGGTTGGGGGCCTGGGTTTCAATCCTGGGTGCAGTTTTGACGGTTGCACTCAATGTCTGGTGGATTCCCGAATATGGCTATGTCGGGTCCGCCTGGGCGACCCTTGCCTGCTATGGCGCCATGGCGTTTGTTTCCTGGGTATTGGGCCGGTATTTTTACCCCGTTCCCTATCCGGTTTTCAGGATCATGTTTTATCTGGGTGTTTGTGCCGCAATGACGGCGGCGCAATCTCAGGTGATGGCGCGCTTCGCGTTGGATAGCCTCGCCTCTGGCGCCATTCTGATCGCAGGCTACCTGGTGCTGGTCTTGGGCGTGGAAGGACTGCCCTTCCTCTTGAAGCGCTCGGGGGGCGCAGAAAGCAGCCCCCCGAAACGAAATGAGACTAGGCCTTAAAGGCCTTTTTATAAGCTTTTTCGGTCGCAGCGACCAAAGATTGAGCCAATTCCTTGGGGTGCCCGAGTTGTTCGGCGGCATCCTTCAGGTGAACCAACAAGTGAGCGAACTGACCGTCTTTGAATCCATTCTCCCGCAGCGCAGCGAAGAGGCTATGGAGATCGTGCTCCGCTTCCTTGGCGGCAACAGACAGCAAGGACCGAACCTTCTCGACCAGTTCACTTTTCGGTGTTCCGAAGAGCGCATGGTTGATCCGTGGATCGCCGACCAAGAGCCCTGAAATTTTTTCTGACAGCGCATCGAACCCCTTGGCGCCCCCCAACTGCTCGGAGACGGAGCGTGCGGGTGCCTTAGGCGCCGCGGATGCTTCAGGGCGAGACACCGGTACAACGGGCGCGACAGCCGGAGGCTGGGTAATTGCAACCTTTGCGGGCTTCGCTGCCGGGCGCGCCTTGGTTTGCGGAGCTTTCTTGGCGGGTGAAGCCTTTTTGGCTTTCTTAGCCGGCGCAGGGCGGGCAGGTTTGTCAGTCATTGTCGGTGTCCTCTTGTTGTTTTACCGGCTAGGCCGTGTGCGGGATCGATGTATCTTGAACTGCCTTACATTTTGTGAGAGTTCTCCTCCGATACGCATTCTTCCAGAATAAATACAAACCTTCTACAGCCGGCTTCTGATTTCGGCCAAACAAACGATGAATTGCGGATGAATGGCCCTTAATTGCGGGGTTTTAGCAGGTAAGGGATCAATAGGAATCCACAGACGAATCCTCC
>CAYFOC010000031.1:0-12147 GCA_964344615.1 uncultured Methylococcus sp. | reverse complement strand
TGGTTCCGCTGGATCGTTACCCGGCTTATCTGGCGGGACGCCAGCATCCGATTTTTCTGATGGCCCGATCGGAGCGAATGAAGGAGCTGACCCCAGTGGCTCAGGGCCGTGAGATCGTTCGATTGCCCGGGGACTACATCGGCGTTCTACTCGATCAAAAGGAGCACTGATCATGTGTGGAATATGCGGCGAGGTCCGCTTTGGCGAGGAGCCAGTCCAGAGCTCTCATGTGGAGGGGATGCTTGATCGGTTGCTGCATCGGGGGCCTGATGGCCGATGGGTGCGGGGTGATTCGCATGCCGTTTTCGGCATGGCACGGCTGACGATTCGCGGCCTGACATCCGGTCAACAGCCCATGGTCGATGAGGCGACCGGTGTGATGGTGGTCTGCAATGGTGAGATCGATAATCACGGTGAACTTCGCGTCTTTCTCGCTGAGCGAGGTCGACCTGTCCTCGAGGATACTGATGTTGCGGTACTGCCTGGTCTCTACCTCGAGTTAGGGGTCGATTTTGTCGAGAAGCTCGTGGGCGCCTTTGCCATAGCGGTCTGGGATCCGCGAGACCAGTCCTTGCTGTTAGCCCGTGACCGGGCCGGTGAAAGACCGCTCTTTTACAGCCGGAGCGCCGGTGCGATTTTCTTTGGGTCCCAGCTCTCAGCCATGGTGCGTGGTGGAAACCACCCGGTCCGTCCGGATGCAGAGATCTTGGCGCGTTATCTTCAGCTGGGGTATTTTCCAGCGCCTGACAGTCCTTTGGATGGCGTGTCCAAGGTGGGGCCTGGCGAGTGGGTCCGGCTGACCGAGCAAGGCCTTAAGCATCATCGCTACTGGCGTCTTCCCCAGCGGGAGGCGTCTGCCTCCAAAAGCGAAGACGCTCTTGAAGCCTTTGATGCGATTTTCAGGGCTGCCGTTCACCGCCAGAGTGAGGTCGATGTTCCTGTGGGGCTTTTCCTGAGTGGCGGAGTGGACTCTTCCCTCATCGCCGCTGTCGCCAGGGACCTGCACCCCGAAAAGTCGATTACCGCCTACGGTCTTCGTTTTGGCGAAGAATCCTTTGATGAAGGCGGGTTTGCCTCCAAGGTGGCTGAAGATCTCAAGATGGATTATGTCCCCGTCTGGGTAAAGCCTGAGGATATTCCCCTAATGCTCAAGGAGGTGATCGCAACATCCGGCGAACCTCTGGCAGATCCTGCCTGGATCCCGACAGCCATGCTGTCCAAAAGGGCTGCCGAAGACATTCGGATTTCCCTATCGGGCGAGGGTGCCGATGAACTGTTCGGGGGATATCCGACCTACTTTGGCGCAGGGATCGCCGAACGTTATGCACGGTTGCCCTCCTGGGTCAGGCAGTGGGTCCGAACACAGGTCGAGCGGTGGCCGCCGAGCGACAAGAAGGTGACACTCTCATTTCTTCTCAAGCGTTTTGTTCAGGGCGATGAGCTGGATGGTTTGTCACGTCATATCCTGTGGAATTCCAGTCTGGCACCTGCCATTCTGGCTCCGATAGGCATTTATCCGACGCTTTCAGCTTGGTCTGGCGTTGATGGGGAATCCCTTCTGGATGAGATCCAGCGTTACGATCTCGAGCGTTCGCTTGCCGAAGGGCTTCTGACCAAGGCTGATCGAGCCAGCATGCACTCTGCGCTGGAATTGCGGGCTCCTTTTCTCGATCTCTCGGTCATGGAGTTCGCGGCAACACTGAGCGAAAAGCAGCGGGTCAAGGGCGTCAAGACCAAAGTGTTCCTCAAGGAGTATGCCACGCGTTATCTTCCGGAAAGTATCGTCTATCGGAAGAAGAGGGGGCTGTCCGTTCCTTTGGCTTCCTGGCTTCGGGGACCGCTCAGGTCCTGGGCCGAAACGAAAGTCACTGATCCCGTTCTGGAGTTGATCGGTGTCAGGCAAGATGCTGTCAGGGGGCTTTTTGATGCCCACCAGCGTCGTGAAGCGGATCATGGCCGGGCGCTGTGGGCGCTGATTGTGGTCAGCGAGTGGCTTGGCTGGCTTTCGGAACAGTCCGAATAGTACTGATGATCAGAGGTTGCGAAGCCTTTGGTCAAAGGCTTCAAGGCGCTCCAGTGTGCCGATATCCATCCAGAATCCTGGCCAGAGTTCTGCCGTGACCGCTGACTGTTGCATGCCGGCACGCAGCAGTGGTGCGAGCGGAAAGCGACTGGCCGTGCATTCTGAAAAGAGTTCCGGGCGATAGATCCCAATGCCGCCAAAGGTATATCGGGTGTCGGCCTGGTCAAGGGCATGCCCATTCTCAAGACCAAAATCACCTTGAGGGTGATGATCGGGATTGGGAACCAAAACCAGATGAGCGAGATTCACGGAGACCTGCTGGAGGCGCTCAAAGGGGAAGTCGGTGGCAATATCGCCATTAATCACGACGAAAGGTTCTGCCCCCAAAAGTGGAAGCGCCCGAAAAATCCCGCCCCCGGTTTCCAGGGCCTCCGGTTCCGGTGAGTACTGGATTCTGGCGCCAAATTGACGGCCATCGCCCAGAAACATCTGAATCTTTTCTCCCAGATGTGCCGTGTTGACGATGATTTCATCAATTCCCCCTCTCACCAGACCTTCGATCAGGTGAAGAATCAGAGGTTTCCCTCCGGCTTCAATCAGGGGCTTGGGCGTGTGATCGGTCAGGGGGCGCAGTCGTTCGCCACGACCTGCAGCAAGAATCATGGCCTTCATGGCTGATTGACCTTCAAAAAGGCGGGCAGTATGCGAGTCGTCAGGAACGTTGCAAAGGGAGCCAGATCACTCTGATCACGGGCGGCATCCAGAATATGCCCGAGAGTCCTCGGGATGTCCTTGATGTATCCGGGTTTGCCGTCCCGGAGCTTTAAGCGACAGAAAATCCCAACGGCCTTGAGGTGCCTTTGCATGCCCATCAGGTCAAACCAGCGGCGGAAGGTGGTTTCGCTGACGGGCTCCAAAAGACCTTTCGCTTCAATGGCCTGCTGATAGGCATGCAGCCATCGACTGACCTGATGCTGAGGCCAGGCGATGTAACAATCCCGTAGCAGGGAGGCGAGATCGTACGTCACGGGACCGATTACGGCGTCCTGAAAGTCGAGGACCCCCGGAGTGCCGTCCGCCAACAGCATGAGGTTTCTCGAATGAAAGTCCCGATGGACCAGGACCGTGGGTTGCGAGAGCGCTGAGGCCACCAGACCATCGAAGGTCTCATCCAGCAGGGCTTGTTCGTTTGTGTCGAGCGTCAGGCCAAGATAGCCTTCAAGGCACCATTCGCGAAAGACGCCAAGCTCCCGACGGAGCAGGGCTTCGTCGTAGCGGGGTAAGTCGGTTTCGGGCGTCTGGCCGGAGGGTGGGGACTGCAGGCGCAGAAGGGTCAGCATCGCTTCGGCGTAGAGGGCATCGACGTTTTCGGGCTGAAGGACATCCAGGAAAACTGTCTGCCCGAAATCGCCAAGGACGATAAAGCCTTTTTCCCGTTGGGCGGCATGAATTTCAGGTACGCAGACCCCTCTGGACCTGAGGATCTCCGCGACGTTCAGGAATGGATCGATATTTTCCTGAGGAGGTGGCGCATCCATCGCGATCCGGGTCTCGGAGCCGACTTCAAAACGGAAATAACGCCTGAAGCTGGCGTCAGACGAGGCCGGCGCAAGATTCCGGACGGGAAGATTCAGCTCGTTCTGAAGCCAATCAAGGAGGGCGTCGCGGCGCGGATCGGGGCGGTGCATAGGGAGAGAGGGGGGACAGTAAAAAATCTTGCCCAAGCCTGTTGTGGGTTCGGGTAAAATAACGCGTCGGAAACCCCTATTTGAACACACTCGGAGGGTTCTCGACGAGTTTCGTCGACGCCACCCGGATTTCATGCCCCCGAGAATGTCATACCACTGCCTGGATCAGGACAGCTGAGCCCCTGATCAATGCCAGGTTTAAAATCTTTTCACCTCCTCGTGCTAACCGGGCTGCTTTGGGCTGCCGGGTCCTCCTATGCGAGCGAAAAAGACTGGAAATGTTCCCCCAACCCACAAACAGGACACTGGGATTGTGGGTCCAACGTCCCTGCTGCCGGGACATCCAAAGACCAGGAACTCGGCGAAGAGACTCAGGCAAAGGGCACCGAGTTTGACCCTCTTTCAGGTGAGAAGACCGGCCCTGAAGACCGTCCGGGCTTGCTGGATGGCAAGAAAGGCCCCTTCAATTCGGATGTCGCCAAGGACAAGCCGCCGAGCAGCAAGATCTCCGGATGGAACTGTCAGCCCAGCGCGGACGAAGGCGATGATCGGGGTTGGATCTGCTCCCTCAGTGGCAGGGATCCCAGGGGTATAGCGCATGTGGTCAGTGAAGACATCGCCTCTGATGAGCATTGGTCTGAATCCAGAGAGATCACTCGAGAGGATGAAGAGCGTTTCCAGACCCTGATGGGCAAGTTGCCGACCAATCCTTGGACCCGTTTGTGTGCGATCAAGGTGGGTAAAAAGCTGCCGCCGCCTCTGGTTGAATTCATGATCTCCCAGGAAGAGAGAAAGGCCAGGGATACCGCACCGACGGATATGGATGCCGATTTCTTCGAGTTGATCGATGGCGAAATTTCGACACTGATCGGTTCGGCGCATCTTACGCAGGCGGACCAGGAGCTTTGGGCAGATCACATCACGAGAAGCCTGATGACGCACGCGATCAATGCTCACGGTACCGTGATCTATAAAGACAAGACCGAAGTCATCATGAGCGACTCCGCGCACCTTAAGGGCGATGGTCGGGGTGTTTTTCGTAACTCCCAGTTCTTGCTGCCTCAAGTCCCCGGTCGCGGAACGTCTCGCGTGACCTATCTCGACAGCGCAATCCTGTCTCGATATGAGAATTTCAGCTACACCACCTGCCCACCCGGTAATCAGGATTGGGTCATGCATGCAGATGACGTCCGCATGAACAAGGACTCGGGGTTTGCGACGGCCAAGAATGCATGGTTCCAGCTCTACGATATCCCCGTTTTCTGGACGCCTTACATGTCGTTCCCGATTGACGGACGCAGAATGAGTGGTTTCCTGAATCCGGCGTTTGGTTATACCAAGATCAATGGCTTCAATTTCATGCTTCCCTACTACTGGGATATCGCGCCCAATATGGATGCCACCATCCAGCAGCGCTATTTCTCGTCACGTGGCTACATGAGCTTGAATGAGTTCCGCTACATGACCGATACATCGCGCGGGCAGTTGGTCGCCGATATCGTGCCTTACGACGAGCAGACCAAGACGACGCGAGGTCAGTTTGGCTATAAGGACACTTCCAACTGGAGTCAGAACCTCACCAGTCAGATAGATCTCAACTATGTATCTGATGCGAATTACCTGACACAGCTGGGCAGTCCTCTGGCGATGGTGGATACCAATAACATTACCAGCCGTGCTTTAGTGAATTACGCGGCGGGCGAGTTTGGCAACTTTAACGTGATGGCCAATTACTATGAAACCATCAATCCCGCCATTCCGAAGGATCAGTACCCCTACTATTATCTTCCAAAGCTCCAGCATGATTGGGCAAACAACATTCTGGATACAGGCCTGACGCTCTCCAATACGATTCAGATGGCCGATATTCAGGCCACGTCCAATCAGGTTACGACGGGCCAGCGTTTCCTCATTCGTCCGAAATTGGCTATGCCGATGGAGAACAGTTGGGGCTTCATCCGTCCGAGCGCCACGCTGGCCTTCAATCAGTATTCACTGCAGAACACAAGCCAATGGCAGTCCCTGCAGCAGGCCAACGGGGTTGCGATACAGCAGAGTACGAATCCAAGCTTTACGACGCCCATCCTCTCGCTGGATGCAGGTACGTACTTTGATCGGGAGTTCTCCCTGTCCGATGCGAGTTGGACGCAAACCATTGAGCCGCGACTCTTCTACGTCTATATCCCCTACGTAAATCAGTCGAATATCCCGGTCTTTGATTCGACGCCCTACGACTTTACCTATTACCAGTTGTTCCGTGAAAACCGCTTCACGGGGTATGACCGTGTCGGTGACACGAATTCCGTCACGGCGGCGGTCACCTCCCGTCTTATTGATAATGAGAAAGGCTTTGATCGACTCAGGGCGACCATTGGCAACATCGCCTACTTCGATCCAAGGCAGGTCACCACGGCCGGCATTGCGCCACCCACCTATGGCCAAAGCTTCTCCAATCTTGTTGGGGATCTTTACACAGGCATTACCGAGGACTGGAGCGTCTATACCGCAGGCGAATACAACGCCTCGCAAAATGTGGTTTCACGTGGTCAGGTCGGTCTCACCTATAACAATCGCAAGAACCAGATTCTCAACCTGATCTACCGCTATCGTCTGAACCAGAACACGAACAGCGGCTGTCCGACGACCACGCTCCAGAGCTACAGTTACCTCTCCACTTTTAGTGGCTGTCTTGATCTGACGGACGTCAATTTCCGTTTGCCGGTGATTGCGGGGTGGCAACTGGTGGGACGCTGGGAATATTCCTTGCTGAACAACACGACACTTGAAAGTTTCGTTGGGTTTGAGCGGGAAACCTGCTGCTACAAGTTCGCCATCATCGCTCGTCGTTATTTGAATTCCATTAATACTAACGGCACGGCTGTTAGTAACGATGCTATCTTCGTACAGATGGATCTGAAGGGCTTTACAACCGTCAATACTGACGTCGACAAGTTCCTTCAGCGCTCTGTCAGTGGCTACCGCTTCCAGGATTATTGATGGTATTCAGAATCGGGACATTCAAGATTGTGTGTCAGCTTAGCGCCTCTAGGTGGAGGCTTCTCCGCTTGATCTTGCCCATCCTTGCCGGGATCTCTTCCACGCCTTGGGCGGGGGAAGTGGACCGCATTGTGGCTATCGTGGAGGATGAGGTCATTCTCGAGGGCGAGTTGATGAAGCGCGTGGAGGCGGTTCGCCAGAGTATGGTGCGTGGCGGAGCAGAAGCACCTGCCGATTCGGCGTTGGTGAAGCAGGTACTGGATCGCCTGATTACCGAAAAAGTGCAGATCGCCATTGCAGAGCGAGGAGGTCTCAGGGTCGATGATGAAACCTTGCGGCAGGCGATGCTTGGGATTGCTGAACGCAACAAGCTGACGCCGGAGGAGCTCAGAGAGTCTCTCAGGAACGAAGGCATTGATTACCATGAGTTTCTGGAGCAGATTCGGGGAGAAATTACCCAGCAGCGACTTCGCTCCAGCCAGGTCAATGGCCAAATCAAGATTAGTGATCGCGAAGTCAATGATTGGATCGCGAAGCGCGGCAGCAATACCAATCACCCTGACACGGAGTTCCTGCTGGGACATATTCTGATTGCAGTCCCACAGAGTGCTTCAAATTCGGTGGTTGATGCGGCCAGGGCACGCGCTGAAAAGCTGCTTCACGATCTACGTGCAGGGCAGGATTTCAAGCAGGTTGCCATGGGTTCCTCCGACTCATCCGAAGCTTTGAAGGGGGGTGATCTCGGATGGCGCAAGCTGACGTCGGTCCCGACCTTGTTTGCCGAAGTCGTTCCGCGGATGAAAAAGGGAGATCTGGAGGGTCCGATTCAAAGCCCTAGCGGGTTTCATATCATCAAGTTGCTGGACACGCGCGGTAGCGCTGTGGAAAGCATTACCAAGACGCACGTGCGCCACATCCTGATCAAGCCCAACGAGCTCATCACGAATCAGGATGCCAAGAAGAAACTGGAGGCGATTCGAACACGCATTGAAGGTGGTGATGATTTTGGTGATCTTGCTCGAGGGAACTCTGACGACAAGGGATCTGCGGTCAAGGGTGGAGATCTGGGATTTGTTTCTCCGGGTGTTCTGGTCCCTGAATTCGAAGGTGCAATGAATGCCCTGGCCATCAACCAGCTGAGTCCTCCGGTTCAGAGTCAGTTTGGTTGGCATTTGATCCAGGTCCTTGAACGAAAACAGAGCGAAGACAGTGATGAAGTGCTTCGCAAGAAGGCGCAGGACGAGATCTTCGAGCGCCGGGTGGTCGAGGAAACCGAGATCTGGTTGCGCAAGATTCGTGATGAAGCTTATGTTGAAATCCGAATCCCGGAGTACATCCCGGATGGTTATGTCCCTCCGCCGGCTCTGAAGCCCAAGCCCAAGACAGAAGAGCCAAAACCTGATGCTAATGGGCAGAATCCTGAGCCTCCCGTCGAAATCGAAAACCCCAAGGAAGACAAGGACGAGATGAAGGCGAAGGAAGAAAAGGGATGGCTGGACGGCTTGCTCTAACGACAGGTGAGCCGGCGGGTATCGGGCCGGACCTTTGTCTGGCTCTCGCCGGTCTTCCTGAAGCGGAGTGTGTGGCGGTGGTGGGTGATCCGGGATTGCTCCGGGATCGGGCCACCCGCCTTGGGATGAACGTACCGATTGTGGAGATGGCGGGGCCAGAGGACTGGCCTGCGCTTCCTCAAGGTGGACTGAGGGTGTTTTCCGTCGGAATGACTCCACATCCTGAGCCGGGCTACTTGAATCCAGCGAACGCAGCATACGTTCTGGCGACCTTGGATGCTGCCGTATCAGGTTGCCTTTCAGGCCACTTTGGGGCAATGGTCACCGCACCGATCAGCAAGGCGGTGATCAACGACTCGGGTCTTTCATTTTCGGGGCATACCGAATACCTTGCGGAAAAGACTGGCGGGCAGCCGGTCATGCTGTTGGCATCGCCAAAGCTCCGGGTTGCATTGGCGACCACGCACCTCCCCTTGTCGGAAGTGGCTTCGGCGATTCGGCCTGAGGGTCTTGAGGCGATCTTAAGAACGCTTCATGGTGATCTGATGTCCCGCTTTGGTATCCAGAATCCGCATATCCTCGTTGCCGGGCTCAATCCGCATGCGGGAGAGTCCGGACATCTCGGGATGGAAGAATTGACGGTCATTCAGCCTGTGCTGGAAACCTTGCGGCAGGAAGGGCTGAGTCTTGAGGGTCCATTGCCGGCCGATACGCTGTTCCTGCCAAAATATCTGGAACGCGCCGATGCGGTGTTGGCGATGTATCACGATCAGGGCTTGCCCGTTCTCAAACATCAGGCCTTCGGGCGTGCGGTCAACATTACACTGGGTCTCCCGATCATACGGACGTCGGTTGACCATGGGACGGCGACCGATCTTGCCGGAACAGGTCAGGCAGATCCGGGAAGCCTCATGGCAGCAATTCGGCAGGCTCTGGAGCTGATTCGGATCGCGGGTGAGCGAAACTTGAGGACATGACGCTTTGAATCACATTCCACGCAAACGCTTTGGGCAGAACTTTCTACGGGATGACCACGTCGTTCACCGCATCGTTCAGTCCGTGGGACCCTCGAAAGGGGAGCGGCTGATCGAGATCGGACCGGGTGAGGGCGCGATGACCCGCATGTTTCTCGAGGCGGGTGCACACATTGAAGCCATAGAGATCGATCGGGATTTGGCGGCTTTACTGCGCAATCGGTTCGCGAATCAACCGGGCTTTCATTTGAATGAGGGCGATGCGTTGAAGTTCGACTTTACGAAACTCGCGTCCGAGGGTCCTGTTCGGGTCGTGGGGAATCTTCCTTACAACATTTCGACGCCACTCATTTTTCATCTGCTGGGTCACGCCGGGGCGATCTCCGAGATGACCTTCATGCTGCAAAGGGAGGTCGTGGATCGGCTCTGTGCCGGAGCTTCGGATTCGGACTACGGGCGCCTAAGCATCATGACGCAGTATTACTGTGAAGCGGAGAAACTCTTTGAGGTTGGACCTGAAAGCTTTTATCCCCCTCCCAAGGTGGTATCAGCGATTGTTCGCCTGACGCCTCATGCAAAACCGCCGGTGGATGCAGATTCCAAAGCCCTGGGACGCGTTGTGACCCAGGCTTTCATGCAGCGTCGAAAGACGCTCAGGAATGCCTTGAGGGATCTGTTTTCAGAAGAGGATCTTCGTGGTGAGGCGATTGATCCGACGGCCCGCGCAGAAACTCTCACTCTTGAAGATTATGCCCGGCTCGCCCGGTTGTGGGCGAGCCGAAATCCTTGAGGCTTTTCAGGTGATGACGGTCGGGACCGGCATTCCGGTCCTTTTTCTGATTTCTGCCAGCTTTTCGGCCAGAAGAATCAGATCCTTGAGAACAACCTGAGCGTCCAAAGACTGACGCGAGGGGTCTGTTTCGTATTGTTCGATATAAAGCCTGAGGGTTGCCCCTACGGTTCCTGTTCCTGAGAGACGGAAAACCATCCGGGCCTTTTCGCCAAAGACGATGCGAAGACCCTGATGGGGGCTGACACTCCCATCGACCGGATCTTGATAGCAGAAATCATCGGCCTCCGTAACCGTGTAGTCCCCGAAGGATTGGCCGGGGAGGCTCGCGAACTGGCCTTGAACATGATCCATGATGGCCTCGCCGACAGCGGTCGGAATGCTTTCGTAGTCATGTCTCGAATAGACATCCCGACCATATTGCTTCCAGTGGGCTTCAACGATGTCCGCCACGGACTCCTTTCGAACTGCAAGCAGATTCAGCCAGGCCAAGACAGCCCAAAGACCGTCTTTCTCGCGCACGTGATCGGAGCCGGTGCCGAAGCTTTCTTCGCCGCACAGTGTGATCTTTCCGGCATCAAGCAGGTTTCCAAAAAACTTCCATCCTGTGGGCGTCTCGTAATAGCCAAGCCCCAAGGCCTTGCCTACCCGATCAACGGCGCGACTCGTGGGCATGGAGCGCGCAACACCCTTGAGTCCTTCGCGATATCCCTTGATCAGGTGAAGGTTGGCGGCAAGAACTGCGAGGCTGTCGCTGGGTGTTACGAAGAAGCGTGCGCCCATGATCATGTTGCGATCGCCATCTCCGTCAGAGGCAGCTCCGAGCGTTGGGGCATCCTCGCGCTCCATCCACTCGGCAAGTTCATGGGCATGAACCAGATTCGGGTCGGGATGCCCGCCGCCAAAGTCTTCGAGGGGAATCGCATTCACGACCGAGTCTGCGGGGGCACCCAATCGATCCACCAGGATCCTTCGTGCATAGGGACCGGTGATGGCGTGAAGAGCATCAAAGCGAATGCTCAGCGATCCTTCATGGATCGCGGCCTTGATCGCGTCGAAATCGAAGAGCTCTTCCATAAGTTCTTCATAGTCCTTCACGGGGTCAATCACTTCGACCGTAAGGTCTCCGACGGTGACGGTTCCAAGGCGATCCAGATCAATGTCCGGCGTTTCAATGATGAAGTACCGATTCAGTGTCTTGGTTTTTTCAAAGACGGCATTGGTAAAGCCTTCCGGGGCTGGGCCACCGTTGTCGGTATTGAACTTGATGCCAAAATCTTCGTGAGGTCCGCCGGGATTGTGGCTGGCCGAGAGGATGAAGCCCCCATCGGCATGGAACTTTCGGATGACGCAAGAGGCCGCGGGCGTAGAAAGAAGAGCGCCTTGACCGACCAAGACCTTTTTAACGCCGTTTGCTGCCGCCATTCTGATAATGATCTGGGCCGCGGTGCGGTTGTAGTATCGTCCGTCGCCTCCAAGGACCAGGATGGTGTCCTTGACCTTGGGCATCGCATCAAACACGGCCTGGACAAAATTCTCCAGATAGTTGGGCTGTACGAATACATCGACTTTCTTGCGAAGCCCTGACGTACCGGGTTTCTGATCGTTGAACGGCTGGGTTTCGCGGGTCTTGATCTGCATGGGGCCTCCCCTCACTCTTATAAGCTCCCATTCTACTGAAAGGGAAACCGAAGGGGATCCCTGAACGCCAATAATGAAGTATTGGTGTCTTTGCAACCAAGTATGTAAAAATAGTACTGGAAAGTTTGTCGTTTTAGGGGCAAACTAAACACTGAGTTGCCTTGTTATTGGGGCTTGCGCCCTGTGCCGAGGCTTCTTTGACCGATCGCTTCAATTATTTAGAAGGAAACTGAAAATGAATGCTACTAAGCTTGCAATCGTTCTTCTGTCTGCTGGCCTGACCGTTGGCTGTGCTAGCAAGTCTGATCTGGCTGCTCTGCAGACCCAGGTTGATGGCCTGAAGGCTGAACTCTCTTCTGTTAAGAGCACCGCTGACGAAGCTCTGTCTGCTGCTACCAGCGCTGACGCTTCTGCTCGCCGCGCTGCTGCTGCTGCTGAAGAAGTCAATGCGAAGCTCGACCGTGGCTTCCGCAAGGGCGCTCTGAAGTAAGGTCTTTTCGCTACGCGAAAGCCTTATAAAAAA
>CAYFOC010000030.1:0-12272 GCA_964344615.1 uncultured Methylococcus sp. | reverse complement strand
GCCGTCCGGGCGAACCACAAGCACCCATTCCAATCCGTTCCATTCGGGGAGGACGATGCGTTGCCCCGGTCCTTGGGGAAGACTCACGTCGAAAATGCCTGGCCGATGCGTGTGTCCGTGGATGAGCCTTTTGACGCCGTGTTGCCGCATCGCATCCTGAATGGCCTCGGGATTGGCATCCATGATTTCAAGGGTTTTCCCACTCTTGTCCCGTCCGCTTTTGAAGCGATACCAACGGGCATAAAGCTTTCGAAGCCAAAGGGGCTTTCCGAGTGCGTAGGCCCGCCACTCTGGCGTCCGTATGCGTTGGCGCGCCTTGAGATAATCCACATCATCCGTACAGAGCAGATCGCCATGCATAAGGAGTGTCATGACGCCATAGAGATCCATGACTTCATGATCATTCAGAATGCGAACACCGGTACTCTCGGAAAAGGCAGATCCAACAAGGAAATCCCTGTTTCCTGGCTGGAAAAGAATTTCGGTGCCCTGAGTGGTGAGTTGCTTGAAGAGTTTTCGAATTTCTTTTCTGGGTGAACTGAGGTCATCGTCACCAAGATAAGCATCGAAGAGGTCGCCGAGAATGACGAGTCGCTCCGCGTGGGGTGCTCGGTGCGTCAGAAAAGCCAAGAACCGCGAGACGGCATCCGGGCGCATCTCGGTCAGGTGAAGATCCGAGATGAAGAGCGTCTCGCGGTTGGGCACAGTAGCAGGTTAGGGGGTTTCGACAACGCTTGCATCGAGAATGATGATCGGCGTTTGTGGGACGTCGGTAGGCATAGGACCACCGCGACCTGTGGGTACGGTTGCCATCTTGTCGACAACGTCCATGCCTTCGACGACTTCGCCGAACACCGCGTAGCCGTATCCCTGCGGGGTCTTACTGGTGAAGTTCAGAAAGCCATTGTCAACGTAGTTGATGAAGAACTGTGCTGTTGCGGACTGCGGATCGGACGTCCGAGCCATGGCAATCGTGCCACGGTTGTTGGCCAGTCCGTTGTCTGCCTCATTGGCAATCGGAGCCTTGGTCTTTTTCTGTTCCCAGCCTTCAGTGAATCCACCACCCTGAGCCATGAAGTTCTTGATGATGCGATGGAAAATGGTGCCGTTGTAGAAGCCATCCTTCACATAGCTGATGAAGTTGGCCGTCGTAACGGGCGCCTTCTCGCTGTTGAGCTGAATAACGATATCGCCAAGACTGGTATGGAGTTTGACTTTAGGAGCAGTAGTGGTCACAGGAGATTTCTCCGAGATTTTGTTGGTTGTAGCATTGACTCCCTGGGTTACTCCAAGGGCCAGCACCAGAATCAGGTTGCAAAGAAGTGGTTTCATACAGTGCTCAGGTCTTCTTCCGGTAATGACCGGGGATCGCTACCCATCCGCCTTCTTCGGCCGGGCAAAAGGCAATGCCAGAGACGCGACGGATGCCGTGCGCTTCGGCGACCAGCTTCACTTCGCGGCATTGCTGCCCAAGACGCTCAATGGTCTTCAGTACGACAAACTCTCCGGATGATTTTGTCTTGGGGTTTGACCACGTCCGGATTTCATCATCCTTTGCGGTATTGAGAGTTGCCTGAAGCGTGTCTTCGGCGATCCTCCAGTCTTCATCACTGAAATACTCATAGGGGGTATCCCACATGGTTGCCGAATAGGTGCCCCAATAACCCAGTGCATGTACGTTCCCTGAAAGCAGGGTGCTAATGGCCAGGGCGGGTGCGATTTTCCTGAACAGAAGGGGCATGATGCTCATGGGAACTCTCTCTTAATCTCAGTAGGTTCGGAATGTTGCAATATCATCACAGTTTACCGGGAATGACCGCGAGTGGATATGGGGATGCAGATTGGCTTTCGGGAGTTCGTGATGGTGCTGATAGAATCCCCATGATGCGACCAGCAACACGGAGTGAGGGTCATGTTTCGCCTTCCCATTAATGAGCAAGGCTGGGGGTTATTCAACCGCCTGATCTTCAACTTTTCAAAGTCATCCCTTGGACCCAAGGCGATCCGTCTTTTTGCCGCTCTGCTGGTCCTGTTGTTGATCGTGAACGGGCTGAACATCGTCAACAGCTACGTCGGTCGTGATTTCATGACGGCACTCGCGGATAGAGACCAGGAGCTATTCGTCAAGCAGGCCATGCTCTGGGCCTCCGTCTTTGTCTTTATGACGATTGCATCGGTTGTACTGCGTTATTGTGAGGAACGCCTCGGTCTCGTCTGGCGCGAGTTCATGACGCAACAGTTCGTCGATCTGTACGTGAGCCCTTTGGTGTACTACCGGATGAACGACGATCTCATCCGCCAAAGTGGCGTCGAGCATCCGGATCAGCGTATTGCCGAAGATGTGAAGACCTTCACGACGGTCACGCTGTCATTCATTCTGATGTTCCTGAATGGCTTCTTTACCGTCATTGCCTTTTCCAGTGTCCTTTGGATGATCAGTCCGTGGCTCTTTGGCGCGGCGATTCTTTATGCGATTTCAGGGTCGCTGTTGACGATCGTTCTGGGGCGGCGCCTAGTCGATCTCAATTACAAGCAATTGGACCGGGAAGCGGGCTTTCGTGCCAGCCTCATCCATGTCAGAGAAAGAGCCGAATCGATAGCGCTGCTCCATCATGAGGTGAGACTCAAAGCACGTATCTTGAGACTCTTCGGAAAACTTGCTTCCAATTGGCGCGTTGTCATAGGCGTCAATAGAAACCTTGGTTTTTTTACAACCGGTTTCAACTGGATGATCCAGATCATTCCGGTTTTGCTCGTGGCGCCCCTCTACATCAAGGGCAAGGTCGAATTTGGTGTCGTGACCCAGTCGGCCATGGCCTTCGCCATGCTGGTAGGTGCTTTTTCACTCATCGTGACGCAGTTTCAGTCCCTGTCATCGTTCGCCGCGGTCATTCAGCGACTGATCAGTCTTTGGTATCTGATCGAGGTGGCGAAGGTGTCGACAGTCTCCGGGCTGGATCTTAAGGAGACTGAGGGTGAAATTGGCTGTTCGCATCTCACGCTTCTTTCTCCGATCGACAAGCGACTTCTGATCAAGGACCTCAATATTCTGGTGCCACCGGGTGAGCGTGTTCTGGTGGTGGGTGATGAGATGGCCCGTGACGCTCTCTTTAAGGCGCTGGCAGGCATCTATGATGCTGGGAACGGGGTTATTCTTCGACCGCCTCTTGAAGACATCCGTTTTTTGCCAGATCGACCGTATATTCCCCCAGGCACACTTCGGCAGGCGTTGCTCTCGAAGCGTCATGAGAAGGCCTATGATGACACCGCGATCATCGATGTTCTGAATCTTGTGGGTCTCGGTGACATCCTGAGTCGTTCTGGCGGGCTTGATATTGAGCAGGAGTGGGACAGCCTCTTGTCACCTCACGAGCAGAGACAAGTCTCTTTCGCAAGAATTTTGATTTCCGAGCCTCAGATCGTGGTGATGGCCAATCCCTGCCGTGATCTTGGGCCCGAGACGCGACGGCGATTGTTCGAAATTCTTTCCATGCGGGACATGACGTTAATCATTATGGGAAGCCGGGATACGTTCCTCAAAGAAGGAGAGGGCGCCATTCCCTTTGATCGCGTTCTTGACCTCTCTTCATCGGGGAGTTGGACTTTCGAAGCTCCCACGCATCGACCGTCCTGACCATCTGCTCCAGAGGCGGGGTTTAGGGGTCACCCCATCACGCCGCATGCGCCGCCAGGCAGGAATGGTCCAGCCTATTTCCCATGGCGGAATATAGGGGCTCCCCAATTCGTTATAATCTGTCGTTCATGATGAATACCCCTGTCAAAACTCGTTTCGCACCTAGTCCAACTGGTTTGGTCCACATTGGCAACGCCCGGACGGCGCTGTTTAGTGCCTTGCTGGGGGATTCCTTTTTGCTTCGAATTGAGGATACGGATGCCGAAAGGAGCCGACCTGAATTCGTCGATGCAATACTCGAAGACCTTGCCTGGCTTGGGATCAGTTGGGATGAAGGTCCGACCACCAGCGATGCGACGCCCTTGTGGCATCAGTCTGAACGTGGCGAGATTTACGACCGTTATTATCAGCAGCTCGAGTCGTCAGGCGACGCCTACCCCTGTTACTGCACGCCTCAGGAGCTTGAAATCCATCGCAAGGTTCAATTGTCTTCTGGCCGTCCTCCGCGTTATAGCGGTAAATGCGCCAAATTGACTGCTGATGAGCGTGCGGCGCTTCTCGCCAGTGGACGACTGCCAACCCTTCGTTTCCGAGTGGAAAAGGGAAGAGCCGTCGAATTCATCGATGGTGTGCGGGGCCCGCAAAAGTTCCAGACCGATGATATCGGTGATTTCATCATTCGACGTGCCGACGGCAGTTCTGCATTTTTCTTCTGCAATGCCATCGATGATTCCCTGATGGGCGTTACGCGGGTAGTCCGCGGTGAAGATCATCTGACGAATACGCCACGCCAGATCCTGATTCTTTCAGCGCTAGGACTCAAGGTGCCCGAGTATGCACATACCGCCCTGATCCTGGGTGATGATGGCGCGCCTCTTTCCAAGCGGAATGGCAGTCGCAGCATCAGGGAGTTGCGGGAAGCCGGATATTTTTCCCTGGCCATAGTAAATCTCATGGCGCGTCTCGGTCATCATTATGAAAGCGATGGTCTGATGGACTTTTGGGATCTGAAGTCCAACTTCAGACTCAGCGCCTTGGGTCGTTCACCGGCCCGATTCGATATCACACACCTGAAACACTGGCAGTCTCTGGTCCTCAGGAGTGTCACGGATTATGAACTTGATCAGTGGTTGCATGCCGAGACTCGATATCTGGTCCCACAGGAATCATTCCCCTTGTTCAGAGATATCGTAAGGAGCAATTGCGAGTTTCCAGAAGATGCGCATGGCTGGGCCAGAATTCTCTTCACCGATGATCCTTTGACGCCGGTGGAAACCAGTCAGGCGGAAGAGTCCTATTATCGTGCGGCCGTGAAGGCACACGCTGCACATCCCAAGGATTACGCGGCATTTATCACGGCCCTCAAGGAATTATCGGGCGCCAAAGGTAAATCCTTGTTTATGCCTCTGAGATTGGCGCTGACCGGTCGGCACGATGGCCCCGAATTAGCTCAACTTTATCAAGTGCTGTCAGCGGAGCGAATCGTGCATCGCCTTACTGCACCCATTGCACTCAAGGACTGATGGTCAAGATCTACAACACCCTTTCAAGGCAGAAGGAAGCCCTGACGCCTCTGACCCCTGGCAAGGTCGGCATGTATGTCTGCGGCATGACGGTTTACGATTATTGCCATTTGGGACACGCCCGAGTCATGGTTGCCTTCGATGTGGTCGCTCGCCACCTCCGGGCTTCTGGGTATGACCTTACTTATGTCCGCAACATCACGGATATCGACGACAAGATCATTCAGCGCGCGAACGAGAATGGTGAATCGTTCCAGGCACTGACAGCTCGTTTCATTGATGCCATGCATGATGATGAACGGGCGCTGGGCGTCTTGCCGCCGGACCATGAACCGCGGGCGACAGGATCGATCGATGAGATCATCTCGATGATCGAGACCCTGATCAGCAAAGGTCACGCCTATGTGGGCGGAAATGGTGATGTCTTCTATGCCGTACAGAGCTTTAAAGGCTATGGTCGGCTCTCGGGCAAGCAGATTGAAGATCTGCAATCCGGTGCGCGTGTCGATGTAGATGACGCCAAAAGGGATCCCCTTGATTTCGTCTTGTGGAAAATGGCCAAGGCTGATGAACCTTCCTGGTCATCACCGTGGGGTCATGGACGGCCTGGCTGGCATATCGAGTGTTCCGCGATGTCGACCTGTTGCTTGGGCAATCATTTCGATATTCACGGGGGCGGCATGGATTTGCAGTTCCCGCATCATGAAAATGAAATTGCACAGAGTGAGGGTGCGACCGGGCAGACGTTCGTGAATCTCTGGATGCACAATGGCTTCGTGCGTGTAAATGAAGAGAAAATGTCGAAATCCCTTGGCAATTTCTTCACCGTACGCGAGGTACTGAAAGTCTATCGGCCCGAAGTGGTCCGGTTCTTCATCCTCAACAGCCACTATCGTAGCCCGCTGAACTACAGTCAGGATACGTTGAATGAGTCGCAGGCTAGCCTTAGTCGTTTGTATACCGCACTTCGTGGATTACCTTCTGAACGCCTCAACGGCGAATTCGAGGCTGATGATTATGGCGTTCGTTTCCGGAGTGCCATGGATGATGACTTCAACACGGCTGAAGCCATCGCCGTCCTGTTTGATCTGGCCCGGGAAATTAACCGCGTCAAATCCACAAACCAGGATGCCGCCATTCATTTGGCCGGAAGGCTTCGTGGTCTCGGCGCCCATCTTGGGCTTCTAGAGGCTGACCCTGAAGCCTTTTTTAAATCCGGATCGTCCACAGTGACGGAGGGGCTCGCGGACGCTGACATTGCTGCACTGATCCTTGCCCGCCAAGAAGCGAAGCAGCAAAAGAACTGGTCAGAGGCCGACCGAATCCGAACGCTACTCTCCGAGCAAAAGATTATTCTTGAGGATAGCCCGACAGGAACGATCTGGCGCCGCGAGTGAACCCTGAGCAATAAAACCGTCTAACCGGATGTCCCTTTAACAATTTCTGGAGCTTCAACGTGATCAAATATGCGCTTCTGCTGGTTGCTTTGTCACCCGTCGTTTTCCTTATAGGGCTGGTTTGGCCCAAGATCATTCTGCCGTGGATGAAGGAACCTGACCGTCTTTTCGCGTCCAGCGTCGGACTGTTGATGTTCATGGCCTCATTTACCTGGTATTCAGATCTTGAACTCAAGCAGAAAAAGGCGGATGCACCGGCGACGCAGCAGTCCCAGCAAAAAGGTCATGACGATGCAAATCAGCTTCAGCTGAATAACCGTTGATCTGGAGTCGATCTTTCAGCTGTACATGAGATCTTTTGATGTTGCCTGATAAAGCCAGGATTCTTGAACTCCTGCGGGGGTGGGTCGATCCCATTCTCGGTATGGATTACGTCACGGCGCGAATGGTTGGACCGATTGAGGTTCTTCCTGAAGCCATCCGCGTGCATATTGAGCTGGGTTACCCATCCGCTGACCGTGCTGAGACGATTGCGAACGACCTGGGTGCTTACCTTCGGGAGGCTACCGGCCTTTCGGCGATCAGCGTTCAGGTTTCAAGCAAAATCCTCTCCCATGCCGTTCAGAAGAATCTCAAGCCCTTACACGGAATTCGCAACATTATTGCGGTGGCATCGGGTAAGGGCGGTGTCGGAAAATCCACGACGTCCATCAACCTCGCGGTGGCGCTGACAGCCCAAGGGGCTCGGGTCGGCTTGCTTGATGCGGATATTTACGGTCCTAGCATTCCCCATATGCTGGGCTTATCTGGTCGTCCTGAAATCAAGGATGGCAATCAGATGGAGCCACGTGAGGCGTATGGACTCAAAGTGATGTCCATCGGTTTTCTGGTGGATGACGATCAGGCTGTGATCTGGCGGGGTCCCATGGTGACGGGGGCCCTCCAGCAGCTCCTGAACCAGACGGCATGGGGAGAACTGGATTATCTGGTCATTGATCTCCCGCCCGGAACGGGCGACGTTCAATTGTCCCTGGCGCAGCAGATCCCCGTTTCAGGCGCAGTCATCGTCACGACTCCTCAGGACATTGCTCTGCTGGATGCTCAGCGTGGCCTGCAAATGTTCAGAAAGGTCGGCATCCCTGTTTTGGGCATTATCGAAAACATGAGTGTTCATATCTGCTCAAACTGCGGTCATCAAGAACCCTTGTTCGGTGCAGGCGGTGGATCTCGGATGGCAGAACAACATCAGACGGAATTGCTGGGCCAGCTCCCTTTGAACATCAGCATCAGAGAACAGGCTGATTCAGGGAAACCGTTCTATCTCTCTCACGCGGATCATCCTGCCGCGACGGCCTATCAAGACATTGCCTCCCGCATGAGCGCACGTCTGGCTTTGCTGGCACGTGATTATTCTTCACGCTTTCCTACCATCTCAGTGGTGAACGATTAAATGGGTATTAAATCCGATGCTTGGATTCGCCGGATGGCGGAAACGCAGGGCATGATCGAGCCGTTTGAACCTGGACAGGTTCGCCGGGACGGCGAGAGCCGCATGATTTCCTATGGAACATCAAGCTATGGTTATGACGTGCGATGCTCCAATGAGTTCAAGATCTTCACCAATATCAATTCGGCGATTGTTGATCCGAAGCAGTTTGATCAAAACAGCTTCGTCGATGTTCAGCAGGACGTATGCATTATTCCGCCCAATTCCTTTGCCTTGGCGAGAACGGTCGAATATTTCAGGATTCCGCGTGATGTTTTGGTGATCTGTCTTGGGAAAAGCACGTACGCACGGTGTGGAATCATCGTGAATGTCACGCCGCTTGAGCCTGAATGGGAAGGTCACGTCACGCTCGAATTCTCGAACACAACGCCTCTACCGGCCAAGATTTACGCGAATGAAGGGGTCGCTCAGATGCTCTTCATCGGAGCTGATGAAGTGTGCGAAACCTCATACAGAGATCGCGGAGGCAAGTATCAGGGTCAGACCGGTGTAACCCTTCCAAAAGCCTGACCATCACATCTTTCTGCCGAGCAGCTCACATGTCTAACGTCGAACTCTTTCAACGAGCTCAAAACTCCATACCCGGTGGCGTAAATTCTCCGGTACGCGCTTTCAAAGGTGTGGGTGGATCCCCTGTATTTTTCCAGAGAGCACAGGGTCCTTATGTTTGGAGTGATGACGGAACGCGATACATCGATTACGTGGGGTCCTGGGGGCCGATGGTTCTCGGACATGCTCACCCAGAGGTACTTGCTTCAGTTCATGAAGCTGTTGATCAGGGGCTGAGTTTCGGTGCGCCAACCGTTCGGGAAACCCTGATGGCCGAGAAGGTGCTCTCTCTTGTTCCCTCCATGGATATGGTCCGCATGGTGAGTTCTGGAACGGAAGCCACCATGAGTGCGATCCGTTTGGCCAGAGGATTTACCGGTCGCGACACCATCGTCAAGTTTGAAGGCTGTTATCACGGTCACTCTGATTCGCTGCTGGTTAAGGCCGGGTCAGGCGCGCTGACGCTAGGGGTTCCGAGTTCACCGGGGGTTCCGGCTGCTCTGGCCCAACACACGTTGACACTGCCCTATAACGACAGTGATGCCGTCAGAGATTTGTTTGCGAATCAAGGCTCACAGATCGCCTGCATTATTGTCGAACCGGTAGCGGGCAACATGAACTGCATCCCTCCGGCTCCGGGGTTCCTCGAAACCCTTCGCGAAGTATGCAATGCGTCAGGTGCCGTTCTGATCTTCGACGAAGTGATGACCGGTTTCCGGGTTGCCTTGGGCGGGGCTCAGGCCCATTACGGAATAACACCTGATCTGACCACCTTGGGCAAGGTGATTGGAGGCGGCATGCCGGTGGGTGCCTTTGGTGGCCGCAAGGACATCATGTCCCAACTGGCACCCTTAGGTCCGGTTTACCAGGCAGGCACGCTGTCCGGAAATCCTGTGGCCATGGCGGCGGGCCTAAAGACGCTGGATCTGGTTTCTCAAGCGGGTTTTTATGAGGATCTCTCATGTAAAACCAGACAATTGGTTGAGGGATTGACCGCAAGCGCTAAGAGTGCCGGAATCCCTATGGTGTCCAATGCCGTGGGTGGGATGTTCGGCCTGTTTTTCACGGATCAACCCCAGGTCACCTCTTTTAGTGAGGTGATGGCCTGTGATGTGACGCGTTTCAATCGCTTCTTTCATGGGATGTTGGAAGAGGGGGTTTACCTCGCTCCTTCCGCATTTGAGGCGGGGTTTGTTTCTGCAGCCCATGATGAATCAACTTTGGATGACACACTGAAGGCAGCCGAAAGGGTTTTTAAATCGTTATAGTGTTGCAGCCGATTATGATGTTTCCTGAAACAGGAAGATTCCTTAGCCGTTGAAGTATAAGAATCACAATTTGTTGTGCAGCCAAGGAGCGTTCACATGACGTTGAATCAGAAGTTCTCGAAAAAACACGGGCTTTCTGTATTGGGGCTTTGCGCCACTCTATTTATCAGTTCGAACACCACAGCTGGATCTGTGGGTTATGCCCCGCATTTTGTCTCCCCATTCCTCTACGCTGGAAGCGGATCGTTTTCACAAGGATGGGGTCTTCAAGGGATCAAGGGTGACGAGCAGGAAGGGGTCTTTGTTGTTGTAGGCACCAGTAACATCAATGGTGTGGTCTACCAGGGTCCCATCAACAGCGGCTTCACCAGCGGTGGTAGTGGGACAGGGAGTTGGTACGTGATGAATGTACCGGCTTCAATTAACAATGCCGTTTCCACGAGCATTTATGGTCCCGAAGTCGTGGGTGGTGGAAAATACAACCTTGTTGGCACCTACACCTCATCGAGCGATAGTAATACCTACAGTTTTTTCTACAACGGTCCGCTGACAGCAACCCCCAAGGCCAGTGACTTTGCGACGGTGCAAGCCAAGTATTCATCAGGGCAGGGGGCTCAATACACGATTCTTCACAGCGTGAGCGGAGGCTTGGCCGCCGGAAACTACGGGTCTCCGAATAGTCTTCTGGGAAATGCCTTTGTCTACGACCCTGTTACACGTACTCAGACGGATCTTAAGTTTCCCACGCAAGAAAAATCATATTCGGTCTACGGGATCTGGCATAACGAGGGAAACAGCTATACCGTTGCTGGAGGGGTATCAGGCGGATTGATCGACAAGAAGAGTGGTCAACCCGTTACGCTCGGTTACCTGATGGATTATGACCGGTCCACGGGTTTGACCTCGAACTTCCAGACCTTCCAATACAAGCCTGTTGGAGCTGCCAAGAACTACTTCAAACACGATGCAATCATCACGCACTTTGAAGGAATCTGGTCAGATGGCAAAGGGCTTTATAAATTACCTGCCACTGTAACTAGCATCACAGGTGGTCTCTCAATAGCGCTTGTTGCTCAGGTTGTTCGCAGGCCTAACGGTAAGTTCTCGACCAGTGCCAGTTGGAGACAAATCTCCTTGCCGGGAAATGTTTTCATGACCAATGATTCCATCTTTGGCGACACAAGTATCGGGATCGTCCAATATTCACCTCCCCCGGGCGGAACCAGCAATATATTCACCAACTATGCGGTGACACCGATCAAAAAGTGATCGGCTTATGTTTGATCTGATTTCGCCCCACTTGGGGGGCGAAATCAAAGAGGGAACAGTCAGTCCCTCGTCTCGGGGGCAATACGCTCCAACTCGATAGGATAGGCGTCGGCAAAGGCTTTCATTTCATCAGCATCTGTCTCTTTGATAACGGCAAGCCCAACTACCCCCCCATTGGGGAATGCTGCAGTCATGAAGGTGCTTCCGAATGGCTCACCATCCCCAGTACGCTGATAAATATCCACTCTGGGGTGCAGGTGATTGGCGCTTTCTGATGTAAACCGGTAGAGCGCGCGTTTGACCCGTCCCAGGAATTGGGTTCGCGTCACGACTTCTTGGCCGGTATAGCAACCTTTATCAAAACTCAATCCTCCCCATCGTTCCATAGACAACATCTGGGGGATGTAGAGATCTGTGGTTAAAGACGTTACCAGAGGTACCCCTTCTCGAATCAGTGACAAGGTGAACATTTCTCCTCTAAGTGGAGCGATTGTGCCGACTCCATTCTTTCCAGCCGCTATGTGCAACCCATCGGAATGACGAAACTGCCAGTTTAAGGATTCAATAGCCAATGGATCTTCTTGAATCGTTTCAGGCGAAGTTGCACCGTATTCGCGGACGATGAGAAAAAGCGGATCAGCATCACTTTCATCCGTAATCACGACCTTCGCCCTCAAGACGTATAGCCGAAGGCGCTTCACCAGGAGATCAACCAGATCTCGAGCCAAGACAAACCGATAGCCATCTTGAGTGGCTTGAAACCAACCATTTGCGATAACGCGTCCTTTTGGCGAGCAAAACGCACCAAACGCGACGTCACCCATGCTCATTTTCCTAAAGTCAGGGGTGGCTTGTCCCTGAAGGAATGTCCTGGCGTCATCACCGGTGAAGGTAATGACGCCCAGACTTTCGGCGCAGACGAACATAAGCGAAACGATCTCCCTTACTTTAGGGCCTCAAGGGCCCGGATGCGATCTTCAAGAGGCGGGTGACTGAGGAACAGGTGACCCAAGCCGCCTGTGCCGCCACTGATGCCAAACGCAGCGAGTTCACCCGGCAGATCTTCCGGGTTCTGCGCACGTTGCAGTGCGCGAAGGGCATTGATCATGCCCTCTTTCCCCGCAA